>JASHPR010000275.1 GCA_030038015.1 Streptosporangiaceae bacterium | reverse complement strand
CGCTGGCAAAGGCGTTGCCGCCGTCCTGGCGCGAGATCAGCGACTGGTGCAGGTGCCAGCCCGAGGAGAAGAAGTTGGGCAGCCCCGGCCGGCACATGAAGCTCGCCAGCAGCCCGCGGCGCTGGCAGATCTGCTTGACCGCGGACCGGAACAGCACGACCGCGTCGGCCGCGGCCAGCCCGCCAATGGGGCTGAAGCTGAACTCCATCTGGCCGGGCCCCCACTCGTCCTCCATGGCCCGCGGCGGCAGCCCCACCTCCCACAGCGCGTCCCTGATCGCCTCGAGCGTGTCGTTGACGCTGTCCAGGCGCACCTCGGACAGGTACTGGTAGCCGCGCTCGAACACGCTCACCTCGGGCGGCGGTGGGGTGAACCCGGCGTTCTCCGGCATGATCCGGTCGGACTCGAGCTTGACGATGTAGTACTCGATCTCGATTCCGGCCAGGTAGTCGTAGCCGGCCTCGGCCAGGTCACCAAGGGCCCGGCGCATGAGGCCGCGGCCGTCCAGCGGCATCGGCTGCCCGTTGCTGAAGTAGACGTCGCAGAGCATCCAGCCGGTCCGGTCCGCCCACGGCAGCACCTGGAACGTGGTCGGGTCGGGCACCAGGACCACGTCGGGGAAGCCGGTGAACTCCTCGATGCCGAACCCGCCGCCCTGGGCGAACGGGGGGACGAACACGTTGTTGCCTGTGTCCAGGCTGTAGATGGCCCCGGAGAAGTCCAGCCCGTTGGACAGCGCGGCCACCGCCGCGTCCGTGGACAGCGACTTGCTGCGGGGCTGGCCGTGCTGGTCGACGACGATGAACCGCACGGTGCGCAGGCCCAGCTCGGTGATCCGCGTGGCGACCGCGTCGGCCGCGCTCGCCTGCTGGTCGGTGAACAGGCCGTGGCGGGCGATGAAGCCCGTCTGGCCGACTCCCGCGGCGGTGGGGGCCCGCTCGTCAGGGTTTTCGGGGGATGCAGTGGTCACCGGGCTGGCTCCAATCAGGTCTTGTCAGGCGTTCTCGAATCCTGCCACCTTTGGGCATCATCGGCTCAGGTCTGGCTGCCCCGGGACCTTTCGCCGGAGCGGCCCCGCTGGCCGGCCTGAGCCAGCTGGCTCATCTGGTCGAGAAGGGCCACGGCGGAGTTCTCTGGCTCGGCTTCGGCGAGGGAAAGGAAGGTCTCCGTCCGCTGGACGCCGGGAATCTGGAAGATCGAGGTCAGCAGCAGGTCGCGCAGGTGCGTGTGGTCGCGGACCCGCAACCGGACCAGAAGGTCGAAGGCGCCGGTCACCACGCTCATGCTCTGCGCCTCCGGCAGGGCCCGGATGGCGCGGATGATCTCGCTCAGGTCCATCCCGGGGCCCGCGGTCACCGCCAGGTAGACCACGACCGGGTAGCCGAGCGCGGCCCAGTCGATGTCCACCCGGTAGCCCCGGATGGCCCCGGCGCGCTCCAGGCGGGCCAGCCGGTCGGCGATGGCGGGCGGTGACATGCCGACCGCCCTGGCGAGCGCGCGCTGGGACTGGCGGGCATCGGCCGCCAGCGCCCGGAGCAGGGTGAGGTCGAGGTCGTCGACCTCGACCTTCTCCTGCGACGGCGTGGCGACATCGGCGAGGCGCGCGAGCGGCGCCGGGGTGGTTGTCAATTGGCAGACATCTCTGCGAGAAGGCTGGTGATTTCAGGTATGATCGGCACTGCGTCCGTGCAAATGTATATCTGGATGCCAGGAATTCTTACGTTTGACAGTCCCTGTGTCAAGCATGGCAAGCATCGGCAAATCGGGAGGCAGCGATGACCGCCGCTCCGGAGCTGCGTGACTGGACTGCGAGCTTCGCCCGCCGGACCCAGACGCTGGGAGGCGGTGAGATCACCGCGATCCTCTCCCTGGCCGGGGCCACCGACGTGATCACGTTCTCGGGCGGCTTCCCCGACCCGGCGACGTTCCCCGCCGGCATCCTCGGGGAGATCGCCGGCCAGCTGCTCGCCAGGGACGTGGCCGTCGCGCTGCAGTACTCGCCGACCGAGGGGCTGCCGGGCCTCCGCGACTACGTGGCCGGGCGGATGGAGTCGCACCAGGGCCGGCGCCCGGCGGAGCGCGAGCTCATGATCACCAGCGGCGGGATCGACTGCATGGAGCTGGTCGCCAAGAGCATCGTCGACCCGGGCGATGCCGTCGTGGTCGAGGCGCCCAGCTACCTCGGCGCCATCATGGCGTTCCGCAGCTACGAGGCTGACCTGCACGGCGTGCCCATGGACGACGACGGGATGCGGGTCGACGTGCTGGAGGGCCTGCTCGCCGCCGGCCTGCGGCCCAAGCTGCTCTACACGATCCCGGACCACCAGAACCCGACCGGGCTCTCCCTGTCCCCGCACCGCCGTGCGGCTCTGGTCGAGCTCGCCCGCCGGTACCGCTTCCTGATCCTTGAGGACGTCGCCTACCGTGAGCTCGGCTTCGACGCGGTGGCGCCGCAGAGCCTGTGGTCGGCGGCGCCCGACGTGGTCATCCAGGCCGGGACGTTCTCCAAGACCTTCTTCCCCGGGGTCCGCCTGGGCTGGGCGGCGGGGCCGGCTGAGGTCATCGGCCAGCTCGTGACCGCCAAGCAGAACTCCGACCAGTGCTCGGGCGCGCTCGGCCAGCGGATGCTCGAGGAATACGGGCGCGGCGGGCACCTGGACCGCCAGCTCGTCGCGTCCCGCGGGCTGTACGCTCGCCGCGGCGAGCTGATGGGCAAGGCCCTGCAGGCGCACATGCCCGAGGGGGCCACCTGGACCTCGCCGCGGGGCGGCTTCTTCACCTGGGTGACCGCGCCGGACGGCGTGGACACCGTGGCGCTCTCGCCGGCGGCAAGCGCCCGCAAGGTCGCCTACGTGCCCGGCCGGCCGTTCTACCCGGGAGACGGCGGGGCATCCCAGATGCGCCTGGCCTACAGCCGGGTCGCCGACGAGCTCATCGACGAGGGTGCCCGCCGCCTCGGCGACCTCGTCCGGATCGCGCTGGAGGGAAAATGAGCGACGCAGCCCGGCACTTCGCGGAGGAGACGCAGGGCGAGCCGGCGGGCGCCGGCCGCTACGTGCGGGTCGATGAGGTCGCCTCGGCCGAGTACGTGCCGGGCCTGACGTTCCGCCCGGTGCTCGGCGAGGGTGTCATGACCAACTTCGTGCACTTCGCGCCGGGGACCGAGGCGCCGCGGCACGTCCACGAGGAAGAGCAGATCGTGATCATCCTCGAGGGTGAGATGAGCTTCGACCTGGACGGCGACGTGCGCACGATGAGAAAGGGCGACGTCGCGGTCATCCCGGCGTGGGTGCCGCACGGCGCCTGGACGACCGGCACCAGCTGCCTGGAGGTGGACGTGTTCTGCCCGCCCCGCAAGACCCTGCTCGCCCTGGCCGGGGCGCAGGAACCGGCGGCCCGGGTGGCGGCCGCGGACCGGCAGGAAGGCGAGTAAATGGATCTCGGCCTGGCCGGCCGGCGGGCCGTCGTCACCGGCGGCTCCAAAGGGCTCGGCAGGGCGATCGCCGCCGAGCTGCTCGCCGAGGGCGCCGGGGTCGCCATCTGCTCCCGCAACGAGGCCGAACTCGAGGCGGCAGCCGCCGAGCTGCGGAAGCCCGGCGGGACGGTGTTCGCCCGCCCCTGCGACGTCACCGACCCCGGCCAGGTGACCGCGTTCGTCGACGCGGCGGCGTCCGAGCTCGGCGGCGTCGACGTCCTGGTCAACAACGCGGGGGCGGCCCGGCCGGGACGCTTCGACTCGCTGACCGACGCCGACTGGCAGGGCGATTTCGAGGTCAAGGTGATGTCGCAGATCCGCTGCACCCGGGCCGCGCTGCCGCTGCTGCGGCAGAGCCCGGCGCCGCGGGTCATCAATATCAACGCGGTCTACGGGCGGTACCCGGATCCGGTGTTCCTCGCCACGTCGGTCAATCGGGCCGCGTGCCTCGGCCTCGCCAAGTCGCTGGCCATCGAGCTCGGGCACGAGGGGATCCTGGTCAACACCGTGAACATCGGCTTCGTGACCACGCCGCAGTGGGAGAACATCCACCGCAGGCGCGCGCCGGGCATGCCGGCGGAGGAGTTCTTCGGCCAGCTCGCCGCCGCCGAGGTGCCGCTCGGCCGGTTCGGCCGCCCGGACGAGGTGGCGGGCATCGTGGCGTTCCTGGCCAGCGACCGGGCCAGCTACATCACCGGCGCGTCGATCGACGTGGCCGGAGGCATGGGAAAGTACCTCTAGGGAAGAGGTCAGGACATGTGCCGGATCCTGGGGTACTCTACCGCCGCCAACGCCTCGCTCGCGGAGATCATGGGCTCCCGCGGGCTCCGCGAGTTCACGCAGCTCTCCGAGTTCCACGGCGACGGCTGGGGCATGGCCTGGTACCACGAGCAGCGCCTTTCCGTGGAGAAGTCACCCCTCCGGGCTGTCGACGAGCCGGCCTACCGCGACCTCGCGCACCGCAGGCTGGGCAGCCAGGGCCTGGTGCACCTGCGCCGGGCCACGCCCGGCCTGCCGGTCGGGACCCGCAACACCCACCCGTTCCATCGCGGCGGCACCGTGATGGCGCACAACGGCGCGATCCACCCCCAGGACCGGCTCGCCGAGCTGCTGCCGCCGGCCTGGGAGGCCCAGCTCACCGGCACGACCGACAGCGAGCGGTATTTCCTGCACGTCATGTACTGCCTGCAGGAACGGAACCGGGACGTGGTCGCGGCGCTCGAAGATACCGCCGCTCACATCGGCCAGATGTTCTCGGCGAACAGCCTGAACGCCATTTTCCTGACCCCTGACGCGCTCTACGCGATCTGTTATTACTGGCCCGAACGCATTCCCCACGCCGCTCTGGCTACCCGGGGAATCGAGGGGCCGACGGAAAGCTATTTCGACCTCGCCTACCTTGAGACCGCCGCCGGCATCGTCGTCGCCTCATCGGGCTGGTCCCAGGACGGCTGGACGCGGTTGCCCAACCGTCACGTGCTGGTGGTCGACCGGGTCACGCAGCAGGCCAAGGTGGTGCCCCTCGGACCGGGCAACCCGCCCGGCAGCCCGTTACCGGACCTGCTGGCGACGGCCTGCCCGTAGCCCGGTGCCGGCCGGCCGTCGCGCGGGAGTCACTGCGCCGACGTCGGGCTGTGGTGCCCCGCGACGGCGGCCAGGTGCCGCTCGATCGCCCGGATCCGGCGCCTGCGCTCGTGCCGCTGCGTCAGGGCGGCCGCCGCCAGGATCGAGATCGACAGGGCGATCGCCACCCCAACGGAGATCACGACGGCCATCAGCGCGCCGTTCAGGAGCTGCATGTCGATCATCGCTACCATCCCCTCGCCAATGTTTACATCGTTTACATTTCTAGTGTGGCAGCCGAAGTGAACGGTGTCAACATCTTTCGTCCTGGCCAAACGTCCCGAGAGCGGAAACGGCCGGCGGTGCGCCCCGGCGGTGCGTCAGAGTCCGGCGCGAAGGGAGGGCCGTGCGCCCCGGCGGTGTGTCAGCCCGGCGGCCTCGCCGCCGCAGCCAGCGCTATGCCGGGCGCGCCAGCGCTATGCCGGGTGCGCCAGCGCTACGCCGGGGGCGCCAGCCCGCGGATGCCGTCGATCAGGATGTCCAGCGTGCGCTCGATGACCACGGCCCGCTCGGCGCTGGTCAGCGCCGTCAGCGGCCCGTCGATGAGCAGCGTGGCCAGGCCGTGCACGGCCGCCCAGAACGCGATCGGCGCAACGTCGCGGCGGGTGGGATCGAGCAGGCCGGCGGTGACGAGCTCGTCCAGCGAGACGGAGAGTATCTGGTACGGGCGGGAGGCCGCGATCCGCGCGGTCACCTCGTGGAGCCCGGCGTCCGACCGGCAGAACGCCGTGTGGAACAGCCCGGGATTGGTCAGCGCGAAGCGGACGTAGGCGCGGCCGAGGTTCGTGAAGCGCCGGGTCGCCTCGGCCGCGGGATCGGCCAGCGGCTCGCCGCTGTCCAGCCCGTCCTGCATCGCGTCGGCCAGCGCCGCGATAGCGCGCTCCTTGACCACCTGGAGCAGGTCGCCTTGCCCCGCGTAGTGCCGGTAGGCGGCGGCCGCCGAGACGCCCACCTGGCGCGCGGCCTCCCTGAGCACGACCGCCTCAGGGCCGCCGCGGCGGGCCAGTTCCGTGGCGGCGTCGGCCAGTGCCCTGGGCAGGTCACCGTGGTGGTACCCGGCCCGGCTGACGTGAGTGGTTACCACCGCTTCATACTGCAGCAGCGACCAGGTGTTGACAACGTTAACTCCGGGTTGCGTTCCGATGTCGTGACCCGGCGGCCCAGACATCCAGCCGATCCGCAGGCGGCACTCAGCCAGGCTCCACCTTGCTGCGGTGTCCTTATCTCGTAAGCGCGGCCGAGGGCCCGCCGGAACCTGTCCTGCTCCCGCAAAGTCCGGCACCGCCGCGCACGTCACCCGGGGCGGCCCGGCTTGTGGACCGCCGGGCCCCCGGGTGACACCAAGCCACACCGGACGGCCCCGGCGCCGGTCGCATCACCAAGATCGATGTACATTCATGAGCCGAGCCAGCGCCGCAGCCAGTCGAACTGCTCGGCCAGCACGTGCAGGACCGACTCGCGCGCGAGGTAGCCGTGGCTCTCATACGGCAGCACCACCAGGCGCGCGGTTCCGCCGTTGCCCTGGATCGCCTGGTAGAGCCGCTCGGACTGGACCGGGAAGGTTCCTGAGTTGTTGTCCTGCTCGCCGTGGATGAGCAGCAGCGGCGCGGCGATCCGGTTCGCGTAGCGGAACGGCGACAGCCGGTCGTAGACGTCCCGGGCCTCCCAGAAGCTCCGCCGCTCGGCCTGGAACCCGAAGGGCGTCAGGGTCCTGTTGTACGCGCCGCTGCGGGCGATCCCGGCGGCGAACAGGTCCGTGTGCGCGAGCAGGTTCGCCGTCATGAACCCGCCGTAGCTGTGCCCGCCGACCACCACCCGGGCCGGGTCGGCGATGCCCATCTCGTCGAGCGCCCGGATGTGCGCCTGCGCCGCCGACGAGACCTGCTCGATGAACGTGTCGTTCATCGTCTCGGGATCGCCGATCACCGGCATCGTGGCGTGCGAGAGCACCGCGTAGCCGCGCAGCACAAACCACGTCGGCTCGAGCGCGTTCAGCCTGGTGAACCGCTGGCTGCTGCCGCGCACCTGGCCGGCGGTCGCAGCGTCGCCGTAGTCCAGCGGGTAGGCCCAGATCACCAGCGGCAGGCGGCCGCCGGCGGCCGGGTCGTAGCCCGGCGGCAGGTGCAGCATGCCGGAAAGCTGCACCCCGTCGCCCCGGTCGTGCACGATGAGCCGTTTGCGCATCGTGGTGAGCTGCGGGTGCGGGTCCGGCCAGGCGGTCAGCGCCCGGGAGCCCGCGCCGTCGAGCGCGGCGAGGTACAGGTTCGGCGGCTCGGTGCTGCTCTCATGCCACAGCAGGACCTGGGTGCGGGCAGGGGCGGCGGCCGGGCCGGCGCCGGCTGGGGCGCCTCCGGCCGGGAAGCCGAGCACGTGGTCCAGGCCGTCCGGCGGGCTCTGGTACAGCCGGTCCTGCTGCATGGTCGCCAGGTCCAGGCGGTCGAGGAACGGCCGGTCCCCCTCGGGCGTCGAGCCGTCGCCGCGCAGGTAGATCACCGAACCGTCCTGCAGCACCGTCCGGCTGCCGTCGGGATTGGCCGCCATCAGCGGCGACCCAGGGTCGGCGTAGGCATCATCCATCGAATGGTCGAACAGCACCCGGCGGCGGTCAGGTTCGCCCAGGTCACAGATCCAGGTGGTCAGCCACCTGCGGTCGCGGTCGTGCTCGGTCAGCAGCACTTGGTGCGGCTCGTCCAGGTCGAGCCAGCCGAGGCAGCGGTACTGCAGGTCGAGCACGTGCTCGGGGTCCCCGGTGAACGGCGCGGCCAGCCGCATCAGGCGGTCGCGGTGCTCAGCAGGCGCGACCGGGTCCCCGCCGTCCAGCGCCTCGGTCCAGACCAGGCTGGCCGGCGCCCGCTCCTCCCAGGAGACCTGCCGTGGCCCGGTCGGCACCCCCTGCCGCGGGACCTCGTCGCTCACGCCGAGGTCGGCGACGACGCGCTCAACCTCGCCGGCTGCCGACCACACCTCGACGGTGCGCGCGAAGTACTGGTAAGGGACCCTGAACGAGAAGGGCCGCCGCACCCGGTGCACCAGCAGGTGCTCGCCGTCGGGCGAGTCAGACAGCCGCTGGTAGAGGCCTGCCGGCCCGAGTTCCTTCACCGCCCCGGTCGCCGGCTCGACCAGGAGCGGAACCGTGGTCGCCAGCTCCTCGAACGCGTCCGCCTCGGCATCGGTCCTGAGCAGGTCCTGGTAGGTCGCCATCTGCGAGCGCTTGCCCGCCGTCTCCTCGATGCGCGGCTCGGCAGGCGGCTCGGACAGTTCGCGCATCTCCCCCGGCGCGCCGAGCGCCAGCAGCGAGCCGCCGTCGCGGGTCCACCTGACCGCCGCGCCGATCGTCAGCGGGTCGCCGCCGAGGACGTCGCGGACCCGCAGCCCGGGCACCTGCCGGGCCGTCGCCGTCTCGGCGTCGGCCACCCACACCCCGATGCCGTCGGCCTCGTCCACGGTGAACACGAACGCGGAGCCGTCGGGCGACCACGCGGGAACGCTGGGCTGAGCACCCTCCGGCAGGGCCACCGGCCGCTCGGTGCCGTCGGCCAGCCGCAGCACCGACAGGCCGGTCAGCCGGCGCATCCGCTGGCGGCCTGCCAGGACCGGGTCGACGCGGATTCCGGCCAGCCGCTGGTAACGGCGCTCCAGCAGGGCGATGGGCGGATGCGACTCATAGTGGACGAGGGCGACGAACCGCCCGCCCGGAGCCAGCAGTGCCACAGGGGTCGGCGGCGCATCGACGATCGAGATGATGTCGCGTTCCGGGGTCTTGTAGGGCACTCAGGATCCTCTCGGTACGTGGACGGCGTCGTCCGGACTCGGCCGACCCCCGGCTCCTGCCCAGTGTGACTCACCCGCGGCTTTCACAGGAATCTGGGCAAGGGGATAGCGTAGGCCGGCGTGACCGATGAGCGCACGCGACGGCTGCTGGACGCCAGGCTGGCCGAGGAGCAGGCCGGCCACCGGCTGCCCTCGGTGGCAGCGGGGCTGGTTCGCAGGGGCGACCTGGTCTGGTCGGGCGGGCGCGGCCGGATCGACGGGGCCGGCGGGCCGGCGCCCGACGCTGACGTGCAGTACCGGGCCGGCTCGATCACCAAGACGTTCATCGCGGTGGCGGTGCTGCAACTGCGTGACGAGGGCAGGCTCGACCTGTCGGATCCGGTCGGCAGCCACGCCGAGGCGGGGAACGCCTCCGGGCTCACCGTCGCCCAGCTTCTTTCGCACACCTCTGGGCTGCGGGCTGAGACCGCCGCGCCGTGGTGGGAGCGGACGCCGGGGTCTTCCTTCGGCTCGCTGGCGCAGGGATCGCTCGGGCCGGATGCGCAGCGGCTGCGCGCGGGCTGGCAGTACCACTACTCCAACGTCGGCTACGCGCTGCTCGGCGAGGTGGTGACCCGGCTGCGGGGCCGGCCCTGGCACAGCGTGATCGCGGACGACCTGCTCGCGCCGCTGGGCATGCGCCGGACCACGACCAGGCCGCAGCCGCCGCATGCCACCGGCTTCGCCGTGCACCCGCACGCCGACCTGCTGCTGCCTGAGCCCGAGCACGACGCGGCGGCGATGGCGCCAGCGGGCCAGCTCTGGACGACCGTCGGCGACCTGGCCCGGTGGGCTGGCTTCCTGGCCGGCGCGCCCGCCCGGCCGAGCCTGCTCGGCCAGGCCACCCTCGCCGAGATGCGCAAGCCGGCCGGGGTCGTTGACGTTCCCGGCCAGCCATGGACGCTGGGCTACGGGCTCGGGCTGCAGCTCTGGAACACCGGCGGGCGCCGTAGTTACGGCCACACCGGCTCGATGCCCGGGTTCTTCGGCGTGCTGCAGATCGACGCCGCCACCGGCGACGCGGCCATCATGCTGTCGAACTCGACGGCTCCCTCCGGCGGCCAGGCGTTCACCGACGACCTGCTGCGGATCCTTGCCGAGAACGATCCGCCGATCCGGCCCGAATGGCGGCCCTCCGGCGTGGAGCGGGACGCGCTCGCGCTGGTCGGCACGTGGTACTGGGGCCCGATGGCATTCCTGGTGAGCGTCAGCGGCGGCGTGCTCGAGTTCCGGCCCGGCGGCTCGGCCGCGCCGGCGTTCCGCTTCCGCCGGGAAGACGACGGGAGCTGGACCGGCCTCGACGGCTACTTCGCCGGTGAGCCGCTGCGGCCCGTGCCCGGCCCCGGCGGCCGCATCGTCGCGCTGGACCTGGCCTCGCACACCTACACCCGGGTTCCCTACGACGGCACCGCGCCAGTGCCCGGGGGCGTCGATCCCGGCGGCTGGCGCGGCTGAGCCGCGCCAGCCGCACGGGCCCGCGGGTTGAGCATGCGCTCAAGTTATTGACACATGTGCGGGCACTGATAGAAAAGGCCTCAGTCCCGGTGATAGGAGGTACGACAGCGGTGACCCTGCGTGAGCGTGAGCCGGGCGGCCCTGGGCCGGCGGGATACGCCCGGTGAGTGACTGGCGAGAGCCCTGGCTGCGCGCTGGGGAGCGGGTGGCAGAGCAGTACGGGCGGCACTACGGGGAGCCGGCCGATGCGCTCCCGACGCCCGCCCTGGTCGTCGACGTCGACGCGCTGCAGCGCAACCTCGGCGTGATGGTGGCGGCACTCGACGGCCAGACGGCGCGGCTCCGCCCGCATACCAAGGTCCAGAAGTCGCCGGACATCGCGCTGATGCAGGTGGCCACGGGCGCGATCGGGGTGACCGTGGCGTCCGTGTGGGAGGCGGCGGCGATGGCCGCGGCCGGCGTCACCGACATCCTCATCGCCAACCAGATCGTCCCGGCCGACAAGGTGAGCGCCGCGGCGGCGCTCGCCGCGCACGCCGCCCTCACGGTGGCCGCGGACGACCCGCGGAACATCGACGCCCTGTCGGCGGCCGCCTCCGGCGCGGGCACCGAGATCGGCGTGCTGGTCGAGCTCGACGTGGGGATGGGGCGCTGCGGCGCCCGGTCGGCCGAGGGGCTGCTGCGGCTGGCCGAGCGCGTGCACGCCGCGCCTGGCCTGCGCCTCAAGGGCATCCAGGCGTATGAGGGCCACTGCATGTCCGTGCCGGATCGCGACACCAGGGCCCGCATGGCCACCGAGGCCATGGCGAAGGCGACGTCCGCGCTCGCCCTGCTGCGCCGGGAGGGGCTGCCGGCCAGCACGCTGTCCGGCGGCGGCACCGGCACGTACGACATCACCGGCCGCAATCCAGAGGTCACCGAGCTGCAGGCAGGGTCGTACGCCTTCATGGACGCCTTCCACGGCAGGCTGGTCCCGGAGTTCGAGGTCTCCCTGACCGTGATATCCACGGTCGTCGCCAGGCACCGCGACACCGTGATCCTGGATGCCGGGCGCAAGTCGATCGGGATCGACTACGTGCTGCCGCCGATGCTCGGCCATGACTACGCCGCCAGGTTCTACGCGGAGGAGCACGCGCTGTTCGACGTGGACGAGCGCTTCGGTGCCGACGTCGGCGACCGGGTGCACTTGGTCAGCGGGTACGCGCCGACCACGGTAAACCTGTACGACGCGATCTTCGCGGTCAGCGGCGGCCAGGTGGTCAGCGTGTGGCCGGTGTTCCCCCGAGGACCCGGCCACGGCGGCTTCCTCACCTCGCTCCAGCGCGGATGACCGCCGGTGACGCGGCCAGGCGCTGACGAACTGCTGCTCCGGGTGGCGTGGTTCTACTACAAGGACGAGCTCACCCAGGATGAGATCGCCAGGAGGCTCTCGGTGTCGCGTGCCTCGGTTGGCCGGATGCTCGAGCGCGCCCGCAGGGTAGGTCTGGTCTCGATCAACCTGAACGCCGAGCACCTGGACGCATTCGAGCTGAGCGGGGAGCTGCGCGGCACCTTCGGCCTCGCCGAGGCCCTCGTCGTCCCCGACCACGAGCGGGAACCCGCCGACCATCACGTGCTCAACGCCCGGCTCGGCCTGGGCGGGGCGCAGTTCATGAGCACTCACCTGCGGCCGGGCGGGAGCCTCGGCGTCGGCTGGGGCGAGACGGTGTCCCGGGTCATCGCGTCGGCCAACTTCGGCGCCGTCGGGCCGGTCCACATGGTCACGCTGACCGGCGGGGTGGACGGGTACCTGCAGACCATCCTGTCCTCCAAGGGCGACGGGACGGCCGGGCCCGAGGCGACAACGGCCTCCGTCATCCCGTCCCCGATCGTCGCTTCGACGCCGTCGCTCGCCGCCGCGCTGCGGGCCGAGCCCACCATCCAGCAGGTGCTCAAGCAGGCCTGCGGCGTCGATCAGGCGCTGGTCGGCGTCGGCACGCCAGCGCCCGACTCGACGATCGTGCAGATGGGCTACCTGACCGCGGACGACGCGTGGCGGCTGCGTGAGATGGGCGTGGTCGGCGACATCCTCGGCCAGTTCTTCGACGCGGCCGGCCAGGTGGTGGACCTGCCGATCCACGAGCGCCGGATCGGGATCGACCTTGCCGACCTGCGCAGCATCCCGAAGGTGGTGGCCGTGGCCGGCGGGCTGCACAAGGCCGAGGCGATCCTGGGCGCGCTGCACGGGCACTTCATCAACGTGCTGGTGACCAACGAGATCGTCGCCATGCGGCTGCTCGAGCTCGAGCGCCGGTACGCCGGGCGCGGCCGGGCCAGGACAGGCTGACCGCGCAGCCGGCGGCGGCAAAAGAACGCCGGCGGCACAAGAAAACACCGGCGGCCGGCGGCGGCCGCGGAACTGGCCCGCCGCGGCGCGTCTGTACCATTCTGGCCGGGTGGACGAGGGGACTCCCGCCCGATGCCAGGTCGGGGCCTGGCGAGGTCCGCCCGGAGCCACGCGCCGCCCGCGCGGCAGGGAATTCCGTCAGTCGTATTGACTGACGCGATTCCCGGTTAACCCGTGTTAACCCGCGCGGAGCGCGGCGGCGGTGGGCTCGTCTGCTGGGTAGAACGACTCGATCGCCAGCTCCTCGACGGTGACGTCCATCGGCGTGCTCACCACCGCGGTCATGCTGAAGAACGACAGCTCGCCGCCGACACTCCGGTAGCGCAGCGGCACGACGACGTCGCCCGGCGCGGCCAGGCTGGCCAGGCCGCCCGGGTAGCCGAGCAGTTCGGAGTGCAGGGCGGCCAGCCGGGAGTCACCCGTCTTCGCCGCCTGGTGGGACAGGCGGGCCAGCACGTGGGCGCGCCACTCGGCCAGGTTGGCGATGCGCGGGGCCATGCCGTCCGGGTGCAGGCTGAGCCGCAGCACGTTCACCGGCGGCTCGAGCAGCCAGGCCGCCGCGCCCGCAGTGAGCGCCGCCACGCTCGCGTTGGCGTCGATCATCTCCCACCACCGGTTGACGACGACCGCCGGATAGGGCTCGTGCCTGGCCAGGACCTGGCGCAGCGCCGCGCGCACCGCGGCCAGTTCCGGCTCGTCCAGGCCGTGCTCCGGGTAGACGGGCGCGTAGCCGCCGGCCAGCAGCAGGGTGTTGCGCTCCCGCAGCGGCACGCCGAGGTGCTCGCTGAGCCGGATGATCACGTTCGGGGTCGGCCGGGACCGCCCGGTCTCCACGAAGCTCAGGTGCCGGGCCGAGATGCCGGCCTCGATCGCGAGGTCAAGCTGGCTCATCCGGCGGCGCTGGCGCCACTCCCGCAGCAGCTCGCCAGCGCGCGGCGCGGGGGCTGGGACGGCGGGCACCGCGGACATGCGGCGAGCCTACCGAGCCGCCGGTTACCCAGGCGATTACCCGTGAGGTAATGAGATTCGCCTACCTCCGGGGTAATCGACACGGTTCCAATTCACGGGCGAATATCGGCCACAGGAAATGAACCCTTTTCATCCGCCGGTCTCGTGCTCAGGGCGCGTGGGCAGCACTGGGGAGGATGAAAAAGGTTCACCCCCGAGCGGAAAGGAATTCTCATGAAGGAGCTCATCGAGCAGTACATCGAGAGCTGGAACGAGACCGATCCCGCGATGCGCGCCGGCCTGCTGGACAAACTGTGGGCGGCGGACGGCAGCTACACCGACCCGCTGGCCGAAGCGCACGGCCGGGCGGAGATCGACGCCGTCATCGCCGGCGCGCAGGCGCAGTTCCCGGGGCTGCGGTTCACGCTGACCGGACCGGTCGACGCGCACCACAACCAGGCCAGGTTCACCTGGGGGCTGGGGCCCGAGGGCGGTGAGCCGATGGTGGAGGGCTTCGACGTGGCCGTCACCGACGGCGACGGCCGGCTGGCCAGCGTGCTGGGCTTCCTGGACAGGGTCCCGTCCTGAGTGATCTGCTCGCCGCCGCGTGCGGCAGGGGGCCGGTCCCGTCCTGGCTCACCTGCTCGCCGCGCCGTGCCGCAGGTGCCGGGTCCCGCCCCGGCTCAGCGCGCCGCGTCGTGCAGCACGTGCACCGGGCCGTCCCCGCCGCCGAGCTTGGCCAGCCCGTGCGCGACCGCGTC
>JASHPR010000274.1 GCA_030038015.1 Streptosporangiaceae bacterium | reverse complement strand
GGGGTGGCCAAGAGCGGCTGGGGCTTGGAGCAGTTCCGTGCCTACGCCACCGCGTCGCTGAAGCTCAACGGGATGGACCCGACCGACCCGGCGGCGGTCAAGATGCTCAGCCTGCTGCGGTACGTGGACGGCGACCTCGGCGATGAGGTCACCTACAAGTCCATGTCGGATCAGGTCGGCGCCGGCCAGCAGATCCTGTACTACATGGAAGTGCCGGCTCAGCTGTTCGGCCGGATCGCCCAGGGGATCGCGACCGAGGGCCGGGCCCGGGGCGCCCGGGTCATGGTGGAAAAGCCGTTCGGCGTCGACCTGGCCAGCTCGCGGCAGCTCAACCAGACCATGCACGAGTACTTCGCGGAAGAGGCCATCTTCCGGGTCGATGACTGGCTGGCCTTCGATCCGGTGGAGCACGTGCTGTTCGTCCGGTTCGCCAACTCGGTGATCGAGCCGCTGCTCAACCGGACCTACGTCGAGCGGATCCAGATCACCATGGCCGAGGCGTTCGACGTCTCCGACCGGGGCAGGTTCTATGACCGGACCGGGGCGATCAGGGACGTCGTGCAGAACCACATGCTGCAGGTCCTGGCCACGGTGCTGGCCGAGCCGCCGGACGGGCAGGGCCTGGCCTCGTGGCCGGACGCCAAGTACCGGGTCATCTCGGCGCTGCGGCCGCTGACGCCGGAGGACACCGTCCGCGGCCAGTACGAGGGCTACCTCCAGGTAGATGGCGTCGACCCGAAGTCAGCCACCGAGACCTACGCCGCGGTGAGGCTCACCGCCGACACCTGGCGCTGGGCCGGCGTGCCGATCCTGATCCGGGCCGGCAAGTGCCTGCCGGTCACCGCGACCGAGGTCGACATCAAGTTCAAGCGCCCGCCACACGACGTTTTCGGGATCGAGCCGTTCGCGGTCGGCAACTCGCTGCGGTTCCGGGTCTGGCCGGAGACGGCCGTCGGCATGGAGCTCGCAGGCAAGAAGCCGGGCGCGGGGCTGGAGCCGCAGGCGGAGGATCTCAGCTTCTCCGAGCAGCCGGGCTCGGACATGCGGCCCTACGACCGGCTCATCGGCGCGGCCCTGGACGGCGATCGCTGGCTCTTCGCCCGGCAGGACACGGTGGAGGCGGCCTGGCGAGTCGTCGACGGGGTGCTCGGCGACGCCACGCCGGTGCACCCCTACGCCAGGGGAACCTGGGGACCCAAGGAGGCCGACCGGCTGCTGCGGGGCCGGGACACCTGGTACAACCCGGCGGGCTGACCTGCCGGGACGGGCCAAGCGACAGGACTGAGGCGACGGGGCAGAGCGATGACGGACGCATCGGGCGGCCCGGCCGGCGGAGGGGTCGTGATCGTGGGCGGCCGCTGCTCTACCAGTGCGCCACCGGGATCCTGTCCGAGGGGGAGATCGTCACCCCGCTGCGCGGCTGCTGAAGAAGCACGGGAACGTCAACTGCGTGCTGGCGGAGGTCACCGACTTCGATACCGCAGGCCGGCGGGTCCTCGCGCGGCGGGTCGGCGGCGGCCACCTGGAGTTCGGCTACGACGACCTGATCGTGGCGGCGGGGTCCAGCAGTCTGTTTCGGGCACGATGAGTACGCGGGCTGGGCGCCCGGCATGAAGACGCTTGAGGATGCGCTGGCGATCCGGCGCCGGCTCTACAGAGATGCCCGGGAAGCCGGCGCCGCCCGGCGAGCCGGCGGCAACGGGAGAGAAGCCGGTCAGCGCCCCGCCGCCACCTCCGCAAGCTCGGTGATCGTCGAGCCGGACAGCAGCCGCACCGTCCGCGCCGCCCGGGACGGCCGCACCGCGCGGCGCGGCAGCCGGACCCTGAGCGCACCGGGCAGCGACTCGAACACCAGCGGCGGGTCCATCACCAGCGCCTCGCCATCGATCCCGATGTCGACCGGGCCGGCCGAGCTGACCTCGAACCGCGGCGTGCTCCACTCCTGCCAGCCGGGGAAGCGGCGGACCTGGCCGGCGGCCTCGAGCGCCAGGAACCTGCTCGCCTGCCCGGCGTCCCCGATCGTGGCCGCGACCACCCCGAGCACGCCGAGGTCGAGCCGGTCCCGGGTGCCCATGGCGCCGAACTGGTCAAGCCGGTAGGGGTCGTTCGAGACCAGGATCAGGTGCGCGGTCGGGCTGTCGCCGCCGGGCCCGCGGAAGCGAAGGTCAAGGGGGGCGGCATCGGGGCCGAGCACATCCGGCAGCACGGCGGCCGCCGTCGCGAGCTTCGCGTCCCGGTACTCCGGTGACCGGATCACCTTGGCGTACAGCCCGAGCGAGGCGTTGTTCACGAAGATCCGGCCGTTGACCGTGGCCAGGTCGATCCGGCGCTCCACGCCGTCGGTGAACGCATCGAGCGCGCCGACCACGTCGCCCCGGTCGAGGCCGAGGTCGGCCGCGAAGTGGTTCCTCGTGCCGGCCGGCACGCACACGTGCGGGATGCCCCGGCGGCTGGCCACGGACGCGACCAGCGCCTGCGACCCGTCGCCCCCGGCCATGCCGATCGCGTCGGCGCCCCGGTCGGCCGCGTCCTCGGCCAGCTTGAGCAGGTCGTCCCCTGGCTTCAGCACGACCGGCTCGATGCCCCGCCGTTCGCACTCCTGCGCAAGGCGGAAGCGCTCGGCCTTGCCGCCCCCCGATCTGGGATTCATCAGCAGAACGGGATGCGCCGGCCGCGGCGGGTTCGTCAGCCGTGCCGTGGCGGCGTGCGGGCCGGCGGCCCTGGCCCGCAGGGCGTAGCGCGCCGACGCCACCGAGCCGGCGGACAGCGCGATGACCAGGGCCAGGACGAGCACCCTGAGGTCGGCGAAGGCCAGGCCGACGGCCAGGGCACCCAGGGCGGCGGCCATGACGGCCAGCCCGGCGGCGCGGACGAGGCCGCGCCGCGACACGGCGTACCAGCCTGCCGTGACGCAGACGAGCAGCCCGGCGAGGGCCAGCAGCACGGCCGGCAGGTGGGTCGCCACGCCGATCAGCAGCAGACCGGCGGCAGCCGCCACGGCGAGCAGGGAGAAAGCGGCGGCCGCGCGCTCGCCCGCGGCCGGGCGACGCGCCCTGTGCTCTGGCACCCATCCCCCCTGCCGGACCGCGCTCGGTGTCTTTGCGCGCCATCGTGCCTGGAGGCACCGGTGCGGCCGTCCCCCGCTGCGGGTGAGCGAGGCGCCCGCCGCCACGGCGGGCGCCCCGCCCGGCGGGCCGGGCGGCCGCGCCGTATCACCCGGCGAGGATGGGGCGCGTGCCGCCGCGCGCCTGATGGACTTGCCCGGACCGATCACCACACGGAGAGAAGAGATCCCATGGCTGACCTGATCGCCATCGGCTATCCAGACGAGAGCACCGCCGAGGAGGCGGCCGAGGAGGCGCGCAGGCTGGCCCGCGACCTCATCATCGAGCCTGAAGCGATCGCGGTGATCGTGCGGGACACCGAGGGCAGGTACCAGGTGCACACCAGCCACAACCCGGTCGGCCGCGGAGCGACCTGGGGGATGTTCTGGGGCCTGCTCTTCGGGCTGCTGTTCTTCATCCCGGTCTTTGGCATCGCCATCGGCGCCGGCCTCGGCGCCCTCATGGGCAAGATCACCAAGTCGGGCATCGACCGCGAGTTCCAGGAGCAGGTCCGGGGGATGCTGGCGCCGGGCACCTCGGCACTGTTCCTGATGGTGGACAAGGTGACCCCGGACAAGGCCGTCGAGGCGATGAGCAAGTACGGCGGCACCGTGCTCAAGACCTCCCTGTCCAAGGAGGGCGAGCAGGAGCTGCAGGACGCGCTGCACGGCCACGCCGCGTAGCGCGCCTGCCGTCACCCGTCACCGTCGGCCCGCCGCCCCGCCCGCGGCGTCACCAGGTCGGGGGCCATGATGCGGGCTCCGCGGGCCCCGCGGAAGGCCCGGGG
>JASHPR010000273.1 GCA_030038015.1 Streptosporangiaceae bacterium | reverse complement strand
TCTGAGCTGTCCGGTGGCCAGCAGCAGCGGGTCGCGATCGCGCGGGCACTGGTCAAGGAGCCCAAGGTGCTGCTGGCCGACGAGCCGACCGGCAACCTGGACGAGGGGACGCGGGATGACATCATGGGCCTCCTGGAGAAGCTCTGGCGTGACCGGGGGCTCACGCTCGTCGTGGTCACCCACGACAGCACGGTCGCGCGCCGGGCCCAGCGGATCGGGCTGATGCGCAAGGGCAGGCTCACGATCCGCCAGGACACCCGCCCAGCCGCCCCGTGAGGCCAGGCCAAGGGCCCGGCCGGCCAGCCGCCCCGTGAGGCCGGGGCAGGGCCCGGCCGGGCCAGCCGCCTCGCTCGTTTACGCAAGCGTTGCATGCCGGACACCGGCGCCACACAATAGTGCTGCATGCTGATCCCTGTCGTGGCCGGGCGGCCTGGCTGCGACCGGAAGCGCCGGGAGGGAGCAGCCAGTTGATCAAGGTAGCCAAGCCCGCCCGCGACGGCTCAGTTCGCGTGACCTTCGCGCTGCCGGCGGCAGAGCCCCCGGGGGCCGTGTCTGTGGTCGGTGACTTCAACGACTGGAACCCCTACGCCAACCCGCTCCGCAAGCGCGCGAACGGTGTGCGGAGCGCCGTGGTGACCATACCGGCGGGCACCACGGTCCACTTCCGCTACCTTGGCGAGGGCGGCGTCTGGTTCGACGACGAATCCGCGGGCGCCCGGGATGCCCAGGGCAGCACCATCACGGTGCCGGGCTGACCGGGGCGCGGCGGTCATCTCCGCGCCGGCGACCTCGAGCAGCACCCCGCCGATCGCGTTGCCATCCAGCGTGTCCATCAGCGTCCTCATGCCGTCCGGCCGCAGCGGCCCGCCGGGACCGGCCCGCGGCCGCCGGGATCAGCCCGCTGCCGCCGGTCAGCCCGCGCCCGCCAGGTCAGTCCCCGGCGTAGCGCTGCTCTTTCCACGGGTCCCCGTAGTTGTGATAACCGTACGATTCCCAGAAGCCCGGCACGTCGTGATCGAGCAGCTCCAGCCGCCGCACCCACTTGGCGCTCTTCCAGAAGTACAGGTGCGGGACGAGCAGCCGCGCCGGGCCGCCGTGCTCCGCCTCAAGCGGCTGGCCCGCATACCCGAAGGCGACCCACGCCCGGCCGCCCATGACGTCGGCGGCCGGCAGGTTGGTCGTGTAGCCGCCGTCGCTGTGCGCGAGCACGAACCCGGCCTCGTGGCGGATCCCGCCGAGCAGGGTGTCCAGCGAGACGCCCTCCCAGGTCGTGTCCAGCTTGGACCAGCGCGTCACGCAGTGGATGTCGACGGTCACCTTCTCGGCGGGCAGGGCGCGGAACTCGTCCCAGGTCCAGCTCCTGGCCGGGCCGGCGCCGGTGACAGAGAACGTCCAGTCGCGCAGCGCCGTGCGCGGCGTCGGGCCGGCCGAGAGCACCGGGAAGTCCGCCGTCACGTGCTGGCCGGGCGGAACGCGGCTGGGATCGACGTCCGGCGCTGCGCGGCGGTGAAAACCGCGTGATATAGGGCTCATGCCCCGTCACTCCCTTCCGCTGGCCGGGCCGGCCCGGGCTCGGACCTGCCGCGCCGGCCCGTCCAGCGACATCAAAGCGCATCTGCTGGTGCTGTGGCGACATCGAGGGCGCCTGCATGTCGTCACCGGCCGGGCTTTCACGCGTTCTGCGCCATGGCCGTGGCGTGCGCCCGGAAGACCAGGCGGCCGTCCTGGACGTCGACGGTGACCTCCTGGCCCCGCTCGACCTGCCCGTCCAGCAGCATCCGCGAGAGCTGGTTGTCCACCTCGCGCTGGATGGTCCGCCGCATCGGCCGCGCGCCGAACTCGGGCTGGAAGCCGCGGGAGGCGATCCAGTCCACGGCGGCCGGGGTGAACTCCAGCGCCACGCCCTGGGCGTGCAGCCGGCGCCGCGTCTCCTCCAGCAGCAGCTCGGTGATCTGCCGCAGTTCGGCCTGGTCGAGCTGGCGGAAGATGATGATCTCGTCGATCCGGTTCAGGAACTCGGGCCGGAACGACTCGCGCAGCCGCCGCATGAGCTGTTCCTGCAGCGCGTCCTGCTGCCCGGCCGCCGAGGCCGCGGTGGTGCCCGCGAAGCCGAGGGGGCCGGCCCGGCGGGTGATCAGGTCCGAGCCCAGGTTGCTGGTCATGATGAGCACCGTGTTCTTGAAGTCCACGGTCCTGCCCTGGCCGTCGGTGAGCCGGCCGTCGTCGAGGATCTGCAGCAGGATGTTGAACACGTCCGGGTGGGCCTTCTCGATCTCATCGAGCAGCACGACCGAGTAGGGCCGGCGCCGCACCGCCTCGGTGAGCTGGCCGGCCTCCTCGTAGCCGACGTAGCCGGGCGGGGCGCCGACCAGCCGGCTGACCGTGTGCCGTTCCGAGAACTCGCTCATGTCCAGCCTGATCATCCGGCTGTCGGCGCCGAACAGCGCCTGGGCCAGGGCGCGGGCCAGCTCGGTCTTCCCCACCCCGGTCGGGCCGAGGAACAGGAAGCTGCCCACCGGGCGCTGCGGGTCGCCGAGCCCGGCGCGGGACCGGCGGACTGCCTCGGCGACCGCCGCGACGGCCTCGTCCTGACCCACGACCCGGCCGTGCAGGTGCTGCTCCAGGCGCAGCAGCCGCTCCTTCTCCTCCTCGTTGAGCTGGTGCACCGGGACGCCGGTGGCACGCGACACCACCTCCGCGATGTCCGACGCGGTGACCTGCGGCGCCTCGGGCTGCTCGGTTCTGAGCTGCTCCATCTCCCGCTGGATCCCGTTGATCTGGTCCCTGATCTGGGACGCCCGCTCGTAATGCTCGCTGGCCACCGCCTGGTCCTTGTCCCGGTGCAGCTCCCCGGCCCGCCGCTCCAGCTCGCGCAGGCCGGCGCCGGGGGTCTTGGTGCGCAGCCGGACCCGGGCCCCGGCCTGGTCGATGAGGTCGATCGCCTTGTCCGGCAGGAAGCGGTCGGTGATGTAGCGGTCGGACAGCTCCACCGCCGCGACCAGCGCCTCGTCGGTGTACCGGACCTGATGGTGGGCCTCGTACCGGTCGCGCAGGCCGCGCAGGATCGCGATCGCGTCGTCGACGGTGGGCTCGGGCACCAGGATCGGCTGGAACCGGCGGGCCAGCGCGGCGTCCCGCTCGATGTTCTTGCGGTACTCGTCCAGCGTCGTGGCCCCGATCACGCGCAGCTCGCCGCGGGCAAGGGCCGGCTTGAGCATGTTGCCCGCGTCCATCCCGCCCTCGCTGCTTCCCCCGGCGCCGACGATCGTGTGCAGCTCGTCGATGAACACGACCAGATCGCCTGAGTGCTCGCGGATCTCGTCGACCAGCCGCTTGACCCGCTCCTCGAAGTCGCCGCGGTAGCGGGTGCCCGCGACCACGCCGGACAGCTCGAGCTGCACGACGCGGTTGCCGGCCAGGGTCTGCGGGACCTCGTCGTCCACGATGCGCTGGGCGATGCCCTCCACGATCGCGGTCTTGCCCACCCCGGCCTCCCCGATCAGGACCGGGTTGTTCTTGCCCCGGCGCGACAGCACCTCGATGGTCTGCTCGATCTCGCCGTCCCGGCCGATGACCGGGTCAACCCGGCCCTCCCGGGCCATGGCGGTCAGGTCACGGCCGAACTCGTCGAGGGTGGGGGTGACCGACCGGCCGCCCGCTCCTCCCGCCCCGGGCGGGACGCCCTGGCCCGCGAGGGCCGCCTGCAGCGCCTCCGGGGTCACCCGGGCAGACGACAGCATCCGGCCGGCCGACGACTCCGGGTTAACGGCCAGCGCGAACAGG
>JASHPR010000272.1 GCA_030038015.1 Streptosporangiaceae bacterium | reverse complement strand
GGGACCCTCATCGCCCTCCAGCGAGGAAACGCCGGTGTGCAGGGTGACCGGCGCGAACGTGACGCCCCGCGCCACCAGCCTGGCGACGATCTCCGGGGTGAACGGGCGGCTGGCGCTCGGCATCTCCGCGCTGCCCGGCTTGGTGCCGAAGACGGTCTGGTACGACTCGATCGGCCACGGCCGCCGCAGGTACGAGTACCTGATCGGCGAGCCGTGCCGGAGCAGGTAGGGCACGACCGCGGTGGACAGCGTGGCCCGCCACAGCCGCCCGGTGAACCTCGCCCCGAGCCTGAGCACCGCCCCGCCGGGAAGCCCGAATTCCTGGCCGGGCCGCCCGCCGCGGCACGGCACCGTGCTGCCGCCGGCGACCTCGCGCAGCTCGACCAGCCAGTCTCCGTCCGGCAGCGGCGTGGAGAAGTGCACGGCGAGCCCCGCTGGCGCTGCCCGCCCGGTCAGCGCCACCTCCGTCACCTGGACAGCGGCGGGCAGCGTGGCCGACGTGTTGACCACGAGCAGGTCCCCGGGCAGCAGCAGCCCGGGCAGGCCGGTGAACGCGTGATGGCTGATCTCGCCCGCTGCCCTCCGGCTGACCAGCATGGCGACGCCGTCCCTGGGGATGCCCCTGGCCTCGGGCGGCTCGTGCGCCTCCCGTTCCGGGGGCAGCGTGAACGAGAGCGCGCCGCCGGCGCTGGCCGCCTCCGCGACGGCGGTCACCGGGACACCTCCGACGGCATCAGCTCGGCGGCGCGGTACCGGCCGCTCGGCAAGCGTTCTGTGATCAGCCTCAGGAAGGCGGGCACCACGGTCTCGGGCAGCGGCCGGCCGGAGATGTCCTCGCCGGGGAACGCCTGCTGGTGCATCCGGGTGCGCAGGTCGCCCGGGTCCACCCACCACACCCTGACCACGTTCTCCTCGGCCGCCAGCACGTTGCTGGCCTGCTCCAGCGCCGCCTTCGCCGCGCCGTAGCCGCCCCAGCCCGCGTACGGCCCGGCCGCCGCGTCCGAGGTGACGGAGAGCACCGCGCCGCCGCGGCGCCGCAGCGCGGGCAGCAGTTCCTGGGTGAGCGCGAGCGGCGCCAGCACGTTCACCTCGAAGGCCTCCCTGAGCTCCGCGATGGGGTAGCTGGCCATCGCGGGCAGCGGGCTGGCGCCGAGCGTGCCCGCGTTGTTGATCAGCAGGTCCGGGCCCCCGAGGTCCTGCGCGGCGCCGCGGAGCGCGGCGCGGTGCGCGGGATCGGTGACGTCGCCGGGCACCGGGATGACCCGGCCCGTCCCGGCCAGGCCGGCCGCCGCGGAGCGGAGCGCGGCCGGGTCCCTCGCGTCGATGACCAGCGACCAGCCGTCCGCCGTCAGGCCGCGCGCGAGCGCCAGGCCGAGCCCGCGCGACGCCCCGGTGATCACTGCGTTTTTCGTGTCGGTCATGTTCCTGACGCTAGGCAGGCGGCTGCCGCGGCACATCGGGCGCGGGCCCGGCCCGGCACGGTCCGATGGTCCTACGACCTGCGGCCGGTCCCGCCGGGCCCGGCTGCCGGTAGCGTGCGCTGTGTGAGCCGGAGCACAGGCGACGCCGGGCTTGGCTCCCGGCCGGCCGCGGGCAGCCAGGATGACGTGCTGCAGCGGGTGAGCCAGGTGGTGCTCGCGGTTGCCCGGCAGCTGTCGGCCCGCGACGTGCTGCAGATGATCGTCAGGTCGGCGCGCTCCCTCGTGGGCGCCAGGTACGCGGCGATCGGCGTGCCCGACGACCACGGGTCGTTCGCCGAGTTCGTGACCGACGGCATACCGGAGCGCCGGCAGAAGGAGATCGGCCCGCTGCCCCGTCAGCACGGCATGCTCGGCGCGGCGCTGCGCGAGGGGAAGCCGCTGCGCGTCCCGGACATCCGCGCCGATCCCCGCTTCGAGGGCTGGCCGGCTGCGCACCCGGACATGTCAGACTTCCTCGGCGTCCCGATCAGGGACGGCACGGACGTTCTCGGCATCATCTTCGCCGCCTGCAAGCGCGG
Organism: Streptosporangiaceae bacterium; assembly: GCA_030038015.1. GTDB lineage: Bacteria > Actinomycetota > Actinomycetes > Streptosporangiales > Streptosporangiaceae > JASHPR01. The sequence goes on along the minus strand of JASHPR010000272.1, from coordinate 15,784 downwards.
TCACGGCGGTTTTACTGAACGCGATGAGCAGCTGCTCGGTCTGTTCGCGTCGCATGCCGCCATCGCGCTGACCAACGCCAGGCTGTACGAGCGCGGCCGGGAACTCTCCGTCCTCGAGGAACGCGCGAGGCTGGCCAGGGAGCTGCACGACGCGGTGTCGCAGAAGCTGTTCAGCATCCGGGCCAAGGCAAGCGCGGCCGAGGTGCTGGTGCGCAGGGATCCCGGCCGGGCCGCCGCCGAGATCCGGAGCGTGGCGGACCTGTCCGGGCAGGCGCACGCGGAGCTGCGGGCGGTGATCGACGGCCTGGCCCCGCCCGGCCTCGCCGCCGGGGGGCTCGCCGGGTCGCTGCGCAGCTATGCGGTGCTCGCGGGCCGGACGTACGGCGCGGAGGTGCGGTTCCACGCGGCGGCGCGGCTGCCCGCGCTCGGCGCGCAGCGGGAGACCGCGGTCTACCGGGTGGCCCAGGAGGCGCTGCACAACGCGCTCCGGCACTCGGGCTCGGCCACGGTCTGCGTGTCGCTGTCCGCCGGCCGCCGCCGGGTGGTCCTCGAGGTCGCCGACCAGGGGCGCGGGTTCGCGGCTGAGGCGCCCTCTGGCGGCCTGGGGCTGGCGTCGATGCGGGAACGCGCGGCGGCGGCCGGAGGAACGCTCACGGTGCGTTCTGGGCCTGGGAAGGGAACTCTGGTGCGGCTCGAGGTCCCTGCGGGGACGGGGCGCCCGTGACTGCGGCGGCGGATGCCCGCCCGGCGGGCCGGATCACCGTGCTGATCGCCGACGACCACCCCGTCGTCCGGCAGGGGCTGCAAGTCCTGCTCAGCGTTCAGGATGACATCGAGGTGGCCGGCGAGGCAGCCGACGGCGGCCAGGCGGTGGCGCTGGCGGCGGAGCTTGACCCCGACGTCATCCTGCTCGACCTGAAGCTGCCGGTCATGGACGGCGTCGCGGTGCTCAGGGAGCTGCGGGGCTCCGCGCTGCGGGCGCGGGCGCTGGTGCTCACCAGCGCGGCCGACCGCGGCCTGGTGGCGCAGGCCATGCAGGCCGGTGCGGCGGGGTTCCTGTACAAGGACGTCGACCCGGACGCCCTGGTGCGGGCCATCAGGTCGGTGCACGACGGGCACACGCTGCTCGCCCCGGAGGCGGCCGGGTCGCTGCTCCGCTCCGGCGCGGCGGCGTCGGCCGTGACGGGCATCGGCGCGCTCACCGGCCGGGAGCGTGAGGTGCTGGCGCAGCTCGCGGACGGGCGCTCCAACCGGGAGATCGCCAGGCTGCTGCGGGTGTCGGAGAAGACGGTCAAGACCCACGTCAGCTCGGTGCTGGCCAAGCTCGGCGTGGCGGATCGCACCCAGGCGGCGCTCCTTGCCGTGCGGCAGCTGGAGAGATAGCCTGCGCGCGGCCCGGCGGTGACGGCAGGCATAGGCTCGGGCCGACGATAGCGGGTGGCGCGAAGGGAGCCGCATGTCGGACGAGGTGCTGCGGCTTCGCGAGGTGGGAGTCCGGTACCAGAGGTCGATGCTGCTGAGGGACGTCGACTGGACGGTCCGCGGCGATGAGAGCTGGGTGGTCATCGGGCCCAACGGGGCAGGCAAGACCACCCTGCTGCAGGTCGCCGCCGCGCAGCTCGTGCCGACCGAGGGCACGGCCGAGATCCTCGGCGAGCGCCTCGACCGGGCGGACCTGCAGGACCTGCGGAGCAGGATCGGGTTCGCCAGCGCCGCCGTGGCGGACCAGGTGCCGCCGGACGAGAAGGTCATCGACCTGGTGCTGACCGCCTCGTACGGGATCCTGGGCCGCAATCACGAGGACTACGACTCGTTCGACGTGACCCGGGCGGTGGAGCTGCTCGCCGCGCTCGGCTGCGCGCACCTGATCCGGCGCAGGTTCGTCACCCTGTCCGAGGGGGAGCGCAAGCGGGTCCAGATCGCCCGCTCGATGATGCCGGACCCGGAGCTGCTGCTGCTCGACGAGCCTGCCGCAGGGCTTGACCTGGGCGGCCGCGAGGACCTGCTGGGGCGCGTCTCCGCGCTGGCCGCCGATCCGCAGGCGCCGATGATCGTGATGGTCACGCACCACGTCGAGGAGGTCCCGGAGGGCTTCAGCCACGCGATGCTGCTCAGGAAGGGCGCGGTGCTGGCGGCTGGCCCGGTCTCGGAGGTGTTCACCGAGCGGAACCTGTCCAAGTGCTTCGGCGTGCCGCTGCTCGTCGAGCGCCGCGCCGCCAGGTGGACCGCCCGGGCCGGCCGCCTGCGCTGACCGGCCGCCAGCAGCCGCGCATCGCGAGTCCTCCGCTCCCGGGCCGGCCGCCTGCGCCGACGGGACCCCGCCACCAGCCCCGCACCCGCCAGTCCTCCGCTCCTGTCTCGGCACGGGGCGGGGAGTGGCGGATATCACAGCAGGCCGGCGGCCTGATGGGACGGACGGGTAACTACGCTTTCACGCGTGCGAGGATCATTTGGGCCCGGCTGAGGCACTTGCGATCCTCGCAGCTGGCATCGCCGCGGGCAGCGTCAACGCCGTGGTCGGATCCGGATCGCTCATCACCTTCCCGACCCTGCTTGCGTTCGGCTTGCCCCCGGTCGTGGCCAACGTGTCGAACAACGTGGGGCTCGTGCCCGGCAATGTGAGCAGCATGCTCGGTTACCGGCGCGAGCTCGCTGGCCAGCGCGGCCGCCTGGTCAGGCTCGGTGTGGCATCCGCCGCCGGCGCGGCGGCCGGCGCCGTCGCACTGCTCTGGCTGCCCGCGGCCGCCTTCAGGCTCATCGTGCCGGTGCTGATCCTGATGTCCTGCGCGCTCGTGCTCATGCAGCCCTGGCTGAGCGCGTGGCTCCGGACCCGGAGCGCGAGCCGGGAGCAGCGCCGGCCCAGCCCGCTGCTGTCGGCCGGAGTCTGCCTGTCCGGCGTGTACGGGGGGTACTTCGGCGCCGCCCAGGGCGTGCTCGTCATCGGCCTGCTCGGCAGCTTCCTCGACGAGGCGCTGCAGCGCATCAACGGCGCGAAGAACGTCCTCGTCGGGATCGTCAACGGCACCGCCGCGATCGTGTTCATCCTGGTGGCGCACGTGTCGTGGATAGCCGCGGCGCTGATAGCCGTCGGGTCCACGATCGGCGGCCTGGTTGGGGCGCGCTTCGGCCGCCGCCTCTCGCCGGCCGCGCTGCGGCTGTTCGTCGTGGCGGTAGGGCTGACAGCCGCGGTCAAGCTGATCTTCTTCTGACCGCGGCGCGTTGCGCGGGGCGTTCCGGGTACGTATCCCCTCGTCATGACGGGACGATGGGTGGCCGGGCATGCGCGGTGACACGGTCGAGATCGTCGTCGATGCCGGCGGCGTGACCAAGACCTACGAGGTTGCGGCCACCCGTGCCGGGCGCCGGGTCGAGGTGGTCAACCGGCGGGGCATGGTGGAGGTCAGCGAGCTGACCAGGGGCGGCACGCCGGTGCGCACCGCCCGCTTCATGGCCAGCCGGGTGATCGCGCTGGTCGAGCACCCGGCCCCGCGCCGGCCGGCGGGGCGCGGGGCGCGCCGGCCCGCGGAGCAGTGAGGCACCCTCTGTGAGAGCGCCTACCCGCGGCCCGCCGGGCCGGGAGCCGGGGCGAGCAGGCCATCCCGCACGGCACGGCGCACCAGGTCCCTGGCGTACCGGCCGAGCGCGGGTGAGCCATCCTCGATCAGCGCCACCTTGGCGAGGACCTGGTCGGCCGTGATGCCGTGCTCGTGCCAGGTGCCCCCGCCTGCGGCGAAGTTCGCCAGCATGGGCTGGAGCCGGTCCAGGCCCCGCGCGAACCTGGCCTCCGGGGTCCGGCGCTCCTCGAACTCGTCCCACAGGCCGCGGAAGCTGGCCGCCTGGTCCGCCGGGAGCAGCGCAAAGATCCGGTTCGCGGCGGCGCGCTCGGCCGTCTGCTGCCGGGCCTGCTCCGCCTCGCCGGCATAGACGAACAGGTCCCCGGCGTCGATCTCGACCAGGTCGTGCAGCAGCAGCATGACGGTCACCCGGCCGATGTCGGTACCCGGCGGGGCGTACTCGGCCAGCGTGACCGCCATCAGCGCCACGTGCCACGAGTGCTCGGCCGAGTTCTCGCGCCGGCCGGGCCCGGCCAGCATGGTCTGCCGCAGCACGCCCTTGAGCCTGTCGACCTCGCCGGCGAACCGCATCTGCTGATCGAGGCGCTCCATGCCGGTCAGCGTACGTCCGCCGGCATCGGCTGTTTCAGGCGGTGCGCTCGCGCTCCTCCAGTGCCCTGCGGTACTCGGCGATCACGATGTCGTTCAGTTCCTGGACCGACGTGTCCTTGCTGCGCTTGTCCAGGGTGATCTCCCCGTGCTGCAGCAGGATCACCCGGTCACAGATCTCCAGCACCTGCCCGTAGTTGTGCGCGACGATGATGATCGAGACGTCGCCGCGGCGCTTGATATCCCGGATCAGCTCCAGGATGAGCGCCGCCTCCTTGGCGCCCATGGCCGCCAGCGGCTCGTCCAGGAGCAGCACCTTCGTCGCGGAGTACACCGACCTGGCCACCGCGATGGCCTGGCGCTGTCCGCCCGACAGGCTGCCGACCGGGACTTCGATGGACTCCAGGCGGATCCCCATGTCATCCAGCCGCTTCCGGGCCTGCCTGCGCATGCTCCGGTTGGACAGCAGCGGCCCGCGGACCGACTCCCGGTTCAGGAACATGTTGTGGTACACGCTGAGCTGGTTGATCAGCGCCAGGTCCTGGTAGACCACGTCGATTCCCAGCGACCGGGCATGGTCGACCGACCTGAGGTGGATCTCCGTGCCCTCCAGGAAGATCCGCCCGGCATCGGGCGGGTGGAAGCCGCAGAGGATCTTCAGCAGGGTGGACTTGCCCGCGCCGTTGTCACCGAGCAGGCCGAGGACCTCCCCCCGCGCCACGCCCATGTTCACGTCGACGAGCGCCGTCACCGGGCCGAACCGCTTGGCGATGTGCTCGACCCGGAGCATGTCGGCGCCGGCGGCGCCGGCCTGGCCGTCCGGCGGCGTGGCCGTCATCAGGCTCTCCCCTCTCCTCGTAGTCGGGCTAGCGTCACGTTGGCGACCATGGCCGCCAGGATGGCGGCACCGAGGATGATGTTGAATGGATTGGCGCTGATTCCCTTGATCAGGAACCCGTCCTCGAGGACGGCCAGCACCAGGGAGCCGAGGAAGGCGCCGAGGACGGTCCCCACTCCGCCGAGCATGGCGGTCCCGCCGATGACCGCGGCGGCCACGGAGTAGAACATCGGCGTGTAGCCGCCGGAACTCGGGTCGATCGTGTTGTCGTAGAACGCGGTCTGCAGCCCCACCAGCGCGCCAAGGACGGCGCAGAACATGAAGTTCCCGTACTTGATCCTGGCCGAGCTGATGCCGGCTTCTCTTGCTCCGAGCTGGTTGCCGCCGACGGCGACCGTGTGCAGGCCCCACGGCGTCCACCGGAGCAGGACATGGAATATGGCCACCAGCACGACCGCCCAGACGATCTGGGCATAGGCGTAGCTGCCGATGAACTTCCCGATGTGCAGCGCGCTGGTGGGAACGTCGGACGGGTAGGCGTGCGACGTGGTGAGGACGAGACCGTACAGGATCAGGCTGGTGCCCAGCGTGGTGATGAACGAGGGCACGCCGAGCGTGACGGTGACGAAGCCGTTGACCCAGCCGACCACCACGCCGAACAGCAGCGAGAGGAGGATGGCCAGGATCGCTGGCACCCCGTAGAAGTCGATCATGTAGTGCATCAGGAACGGGGCGAACGTGAAGGTGAAGCCCACCGAGAGGTCGATCTCGCCGCAGATCAGCAGCATCACCTCGCCGATCGCGATGATGATGATCGGAGCCGCGTACCCGGACAGCAAGGTCGACATGTTCAGGTTCGTCATGAACGTCGTGGTGCTGAGCCAGAAGTAGAGGAACAGCGCTGCCGCGATGATGAACACGGTGGCCTCGCGCTGGCGCATGAACACGCGACCGGCCCGCTCCAGCAAGGAGATCAGGTCCTGCAGCAGCGCGGGCCTGCCTGGGGGGGTGGCAACTCCGGCCGCGCGCTGGGCTGTCTCGCTCACTCAGGCTCTCCTTAGTCCTTCTGGCGCGCCTGGCGGGGGCGCACCTCGGTGGCGCCGGCCTGTGGCGACAGGCTCAGTGTCCATCGCGGTGCGCCCCCGCCGATACTGGGTTCCGGCCTGGCGCGCGTCAGGTGCTGGTCGTGGCCATCGGGTTCGAGATCGCGCCCGAGGGCCGCGGAAGGTAGACCTCCGCCGGAGTAGAGCCCTGCCACCTGCTGGTGAGCTCGTACTCCTTGATGTTGCTGGCGGTGATGAACGTCAGGCCGGTGTCGGTGTCCGGCGGGCTGATCGTGCCGCCCGAGATGTTGTACAGGTACAGGTAGAGCGTCGGCAGGAAGCCCTGCAGGTACGGGTCCTGGTAGATGGTGAAGTCGGTCAGGCCGGCCTTGATGTTCGACAGCGTTTCGGGAACGGTGTCAAAGCCGCCGTTCGGGACCTTGACGCCCGTTTCGGACAGCGCCTGCCCCATGAACGCGGTCGAGTCCCCGTCCACGGCGAGGCAGGCCTTGATCGTCGTGTGCGAGAGCAGGTAGGCCTTCTCCGCCGGAAGCTCGGCGGAGGTCGCCGAGCCGGTCGCGATCTCGCTCACGGTGAAGCCGGCTGGGGTCAGTACCGACGCCGCGCCGTCGTAACGCGGCTGGATGTTGCCCGTGCCGGGCGTGGCGATGAAGATGGGGATGTCACCGGGCGGGGAGACGTAATCCATGATCCGGTGCCCGAGCGACTGGCCGGACAGGTACAGGGCCTGGCCCACGTAGCAGAGCCGGTTGGTGCCGATGTCCGGCAGGCCCGACGAGGTGTAGACGCCGTCGGCGTTGTAGCTGATCACGGGAATGCCCGCGCTCATGGCCGCGCTCACGGGGGCCGTGAAGCCGGTGGCGCTGATCACGGTGGTCGCGATGCCCGCGGCGTGCGCGGCGATCGCAGTGTCCAGGTAGGTCACCATCTGCGGGACGCTCGACGTCGACGCCGAGCCGCCCCACTTCGGCGTGGGAATGTGCAGCAGCGCGGCCGCGTCCGCGAACCCGTACTGGGTCGGGACGAAGAACGGGTTGGTGTAGACGTGGTTGACGAACCAGAACTGCCACGCCGGGGTCTTCGGGAACTTCCCGGCGGTCGCCACGGCCGCGGCCGTGGAGGTGGACGAGGCGCACGCAGCGAGCAATGCGGAGGCCGCTGCCGTCGCGCTGACCAGCCCGGTGCCCTTGAGCAGCTTCCGGCGCGTCGGCCCATCCTTCATGTTCAGTGTTTCGATCGCTTCATCGACCTTGGGGTCGACTTTGTCCATCTCGGGCCTCCATCGTTGTCCTACTCGGGGGCGGGATATGCCTCCGTACCCTGGGCGGGTGATTGGCATGATCTTCCGTCTGGCCTGGCCGCGGACAGGGTCCAAAGTCCCCTCATTGCCTGACAGTCCGTTTGCATCTGGCTATCAGCCTGTACGGCAGACGAGCGGAACTGGTTACCAGCCGTGTCACCAGCCATGCCCACCTGACTCTTGTCTCTTGTTTCTGAGCCCTCTGCAGGGGAGCGGCCTCCGTCGGCGGCCGCGCGGCCTCCACCGATGTGAACGCTAACACCGCTTAAGCTCCCGTTGTCGCCATAAGCTAGAGCAGGTGGAACTTGCCCGTCAATGATCAGTTGTCGGTAGACGCACAAATGTGATCTGCCATGGCGTGGCGGTGGCTCTTGTCAAGAGGCGCGTATTCTGCATGCTCCCGGAATATTTGGCGAGCGCGGGGTCATAAAGAATAGGTAACGCGCGCGGCCGCGCAGGCCTGCCCAAGAGGCCGTTACCGGATACGGCCTGGAGCATGGCCGTTGCCTGGATGTTTTTGCGGCCAGCGGCCGGCCTGGCCGGCCCGGGACGTGGCAGGCGCCGCGATCCGCCGGCCGCGAAGCCGCCGCGCATGCCGGCTTCCTGGTTGCGTGGCGGCCACCCTCTAAATGTTTTGACAAAAATGCGCCGCAGGCCTCGCCACCGCGATTCGGCCGCGAGAACATCTCCCCGGACGCGGGAGCCCGGCACCGGGAGGTGCCCGCTGCCCGCAGCGAGGAGGCTGCGATGGGCGCCACGAGGAGAACCGGCCGCACGCTGCTGACGGCGGCGTTCGCCGCGCTGCTGCTCCCGGCCGGGGCGATGCTGGCAGGCGGCGCCACGGGCGCGGCCGCGGCCGGACTGCCCACCCTGCAGCAGGCGTTCGACAACGTGGGGATCACCGCGCCGTCGGACGCCACCGCGGGCAACTACGACGGCATCGGCGACTCGTTCTCATCCTCCGGCCTGGCCGAGGACGCGCTGGTGCCCGGCCAGCCGCTGCTGCACGACGGGCTGACGGTCACCTGGCCCGACGTCGCGCCGGGCGAGCCCGACAACGTGGTCGCCGACGGCCAGACCGTCGCGCTCACCGGGACCGGCACGGTCCTCGGGGTGGTCGGCGCCTCGGCGTACGGCAGCACCACCGGGACGTTCACCGTCGGCTACTCCGACGGCACCAGCACGACGGCGACGGTCACGCTCGCCGACTGGATCGACACCAGCGCCGCGGCCGGCACCGACCTGCTCGCCACCACGGCGGGCTGGAACCCCGGCGGGACCACGCCGGTCAGCCTGTCCTACGCCGCGATCCCGCTCACCGCCGGCAAGCAGGTGGTCTCCGTCACCCTGCCCACGGTCGGCGCCGGCGTCGGCAAGGGCACCCCGTCGATGCACGTGTTCAGCCTCACCATCGGCTCGCCGGGCGCCGAGGCCGCGGGCGGGCCCGGCGCCGCGTCCTACTACGACGAGGCGCGCAAGGACTGCGTGGGCACGGCGGCGGACACCTCGTCCAAGGTCTGGTACACCGTCGCCGACGGGACGCTGTCCGACGTCTACGCCCCGACCATTGACAACACCGACGTCAAGAGCCTCGACCCGATCGTGACCGGGCCTGGCTTCACCGCGCTGCAGCCGCGCGATATGACCTACACGGTGGCCTCGCTCGATGGCACCGGCATGGCCTGCCAGGTCACCGCGACCGACGCGGCGCACGACTTCAAGCTGGTCACCGACTTCATCACCGACCCCGCCGCCGAGGCGGTGGTGCTGCACATCAGCCTGGTCCCGCTGCCCGGGGCGCCGGCCGGCCTGGCCGTCTACCTGCGGTTCAACCCGCTGCTGAACGGGCACGGCGGCGGCGGCGCCGACAACGCGGGCGGCGAGTCGGCGACGATCGTCTCCACGCCCCGCGGCCAGATCCCGCTGTCCTACTCGACCAACTCGTTCACCGAGGCGGTGAACCGCAGCTACGCCACGCCGATCTACGCGGCACTGGCCGCAGGCTCACCGTTCAAGGCTGTCGAAACGGGTTTCGAGGGGACCTCGAGCGACGGCCTCACCGAACTTGACTCATCGGGAATGCTGAGCACCGGCGCGCCCGACGCGAGCAACGGCAATGTGGTGCAGACCGTCGAGCTCGGCCTGGGCGGCGGGTCGGCGACGGTGGCGCTCGGCTTCGGCAGCACCGAGCGGGACGCGGTGTCCACCGCGCTTGCCGCGTCGGCGGCGCCGTTCGCCGCGACCTACGCGGCGTACCGGGCGGGCTGGCAGGCGTACGACGCGCGGCTGCTGCCGCCGGGCGGCGCGGGGCCGCACGCGCCGGTCAGCGCGCAGGACGCGGCCGCCTACTGGCTGAGCGCCAACGTGATCAAGGCCAGCGAGGACAAGACGTTCCTCGGCGCGACCGCGGCGTCGCTGGCCAGCCCGTGGGGGCAGGCGGTCCCGGCCGGCGAGACCGCGAGCGACGGCCTCGCGCCGTACTTCGGCTCCTACCGCGAGGTGTTCCCGAGGGACGCCTACGAGACGTTCACCGGGTTCCTCACCGACGGCGACCTGGCCACCGCGCGGCAGATCGTCTACTACATGTTCGATGACATGCAGCTTCCCAACGGGTCGTTCCCGCGGAACGGGCTGCTGAACGGGAAGGCCGCCCCGGACACCGGCGGGCTGCAGCTGGACGAGACCGCCGACCCGATCCTGGAAGCCTGGCAGGCCGGCCTGGCCGGCGACCGGTCGCTGTACCTGGACCACATCAGGCCGGCGGCCGACTTCCTGGCCGCGAACGGGCCCGCAGACGGGGTGGAGCGCTGGGAGGAGCAGACCGGGTTCTCGCCGTCCACCATGGCCGACGAGGTAGCCGGGCTGGTGGCCGCGGCCGCGATCGCGCGGGTCCAGGGCGACACAGCGTCGGAGCGGCTGTTCCTGGCCACCGCGGATAACTTCCGCCGGCTGATCCTGGCCACGACCGTCACCGACAACGGCCCGCTGTCCTCCCAGCCGTACTTCATCAGGGTGGACAAGACCGGCAACCCCGACCAGGCGTACGACTACACGCTGGGCAACGGCGACCCGGGCAGCTACGACCAGCGTGCCGTGGTGGACCAGGGGTTCCTGGAGCTGACCCGGCTCGGCGAGCTGCCCGCCAGCTCCCCGCTGATCACGAACTCGCTCGCCGTCACCAGCGCCACGATCAGCGCGCCGACCCCGTCCGGCACCGGGATCCTGCGCTACAACGGCGACGGCTACGGCGACTGCGAGGTCTCGGTGTTCGAGGACTGCCAGGTCAACGGGCAGCCGTGGGCCACGACCGACGAGGGCACCGGGCACCCGTGGCCGGTGCTGTCCGGGGAGAACGGCGAGTACCAGATCCTGGCTGGCGGCACGAGCGCGCTGGACGCCGACCTGGGCTTCATGCTGACCTCCGCGTCCGGCGTCGGCCTGGTGCCGGAGCAGGTCTGGAATTACCCGGACGTGCCCGCCTCGCCGTACGGCTCCGACCCGGCGACCGCGTCGATCGGGTTCACCGACGGCCAGGCGGACGGCTCGGCCGCGCCGCTGACCTGGGCCCAGGCCCAGCTGCTCCGGCTGATCTCGGACATGGCCGCGGGGAAGCTGCTCGAGCAGCCGTCGATCGTCGCCGGCCGGTACCTGTCCAGCCCGCCCGCGACAGCGCCGCTGAGCGTGACCGCGCCGCTGGCGGTCTCGGGCGGCAACGTGCCGGTCAACCTGACCCGGCCCACCGTGGTCGTGAACGCCGCGACCACGACCGTGACCGGCGACACGTCACCCGGGGCGACGGTGGACGTCGCGGTCACCGGGACCGCGCCCGGCGCTGCCGCTCCCGCCACCGCCATCACCACGGTCACCGCCGGCTCCTCCGGGGCGTTCTCCGTGCCGGTGACCCTGCAGCCGGGCAGCGACTCGGTCGAGGTCGCGGTCACGGCCGCGGGCGCGACGAATGAGGCCATCTTCAGCGTCCTGTCCGTGCCCGGCACCGTGGTGCTCAGCGCGCCGCCCGCTCCGGGCGGCGGCAACGGCCCGGGCACGTACGCCTACCCGACGGCCACCAATGCCGACGGCTCGCCGGTCTTCGCGCCGGACTCGTTCCGGCTGAGCGGCTTCACCGTCGTCCAGGGGGCCAGCACCGTCACCTTTGAGGTCGGGATCGCGAACCTGCAGCCCACGTTCGGCTCGCTGCTCGGCGCGCAGCTCATCGACCTCTACATCCACGCGCCGTCCGGCAGCGTGCCGGCCGGGGAGACGCAGTCCACCGCGGCGGCCGGGGCCTTCAACTACTCCATCGTCCCGGCCGACGCGTGGAACCAGCTCATCGAGGTCGACGGGTTCGGCACCGACGACTGGGTGACCCCAAGCAGCGCCACGTCCGGCCTGTCCGGGTCGTCCAGCGTCGGGACCCCGCAGGTCTCGGTCATCCAGCTCACCCCGTCCAGCGGCGAAACGCCCGGCCTGGTGACGATCACCGTGCCCACGTCGGTGCTCGGCACACCCGGCTCCGGCTGGACCTTCACGCTCGCGCTGACCGGGCAGAACGGGTTCGGCATCGACGACGCGCGGACGTTCACCGCGACACCCGGCGCGTACACGTTCGGCGTGTGCTCCGTCGCCGTGGCCAGCGAGCCGTCACCGCCCGCGATCTGCTCGTACAACCCGGCCGACGTGCCGTTCGTGATGGACACGATCCCGCCGGCCACGGTCAACGTGCAGACCGAGCTCAACCCGACCGTCAACCCCTCCGGGGTCGCCCTGCAGGGCGTCACCGTGCCGTGACCGGGCCGCTTCCCGCGGCCGTGCCGTGACCGGGCCGCTTCCCGCGGCTTTGTGGTCGCCGACGGTGGTGCGAGCAGCCGCTGGCGACTACAAACCGGCCGGGGGGTGGATGCCGGGCGCGCTGGACGCCGCACACGGGGCTTCCCGCGGCTTTGTGGTCGCCGGCGGTCGTGAGAACAGCCGCTGGCGACCACAAACGGCCGGGGGGTGGCGCCCCGGGCGCGCGGGACGCCGCATACGGGGCTGGGCGCGGCTTTGTGGTCGCCGGCGGTGGTGCGAGCAGCCGCTGGCGACCACAAACGGCCGGGGGGTGGCGCCGGGCGCGCGGGACGCCGCATAAGGGCTGGCCGGGGCGCCTTTTTTCATAACCGTAACGGTCTTGAAATCGTATCCTTTACGACATGTCGTAAGGTTTGCCCGCCCGATATTCTGGCCACGTCATCGGCCGGCGGATCCGCTGGCACACGCGGCCCTTCAAGCCTGGCCGCGCGGGCAGGGTCGCCACGGCCGTCGGGCGGACGGAGTGCCTGGCCGGCATTCTCCTTGAGTACCCGGGTAGCGAAGCGGGGGCGCCGCGTGAGCCAGAACGCGGCCGCGCACGCATGGAACGTCGTCGGGGAACAGGAAGGATAGCGGGTTGCCTGACAAGACCGTCATCCTGATCGTGGAAGACGACCCGAACATTGTGGACCTCGTCCGTTCGAATCTCTCCGTTCGCGGGCACGACGTGATCGTCTCTAAGAACGGCGACTCCATCGAACGGACCCTGGAGCTCCGCAATCCTGACCTCGTGCTGCTCGACCTTATGCTCCCGGACGCCGACGGGTTCGAGCTGTGCCGCGAGATCCGCGAGCTTTTTGACGTCGGCATCATCGTGCTGTCGGCCCGCCGCGCCGAGACCGACAAGGTCCGCGCGCTGAACCTGGGTGCCGACGACTACGTGACCAAGCCGTTCGGCATCGAGGAGCTGCTGGCCCGGATCAATGCCACGCTGCGTCGCAGCAGGCCCGCCCCGGCTGGCCCGCCCGAGCCCACCGTGGTCACGGTCGGGGACGTCGAGATCGACCTCGGGCGGCGGCGGATCACCAAGGCCGGCCGCTTGGTCCACCTCACCCAGACGGAGTTCGCGCTGCTGCGCCAGTTCGCGATCAGCCCCGGGGTGCTGCTCACGCATGCGACTCTGCTGCGCCGGGTGTGGGGTCCGGGATACGAGACCCAGACCGAGTACACCCGGGTGTACGTGGCCAGGCTCCGTGCGAAGCTCGAATCGCCCGGCGGGGAGCAGCTGTTCATCACCGAGCCGCGTTCCGGCTACCGGTTCGCCCTGCCGTCAACCGGCCGCGTCCCGCTCGCCGCGTCGCACGGTCCCGCCTGAGCAGTTCCTGGTGCAGCAGGGCACGACCTGCGCGACACGTCGCCGGTCTGGGCACCCGGTGCATCATCCCCGTTGTCGGCATGCGATCATGCTCGTGGGGGACCCAAACGATGAAACGGGGGACCGGCTCATCAGGCTCGTCCTGGCTGGGCTCTGCCCGGCCAGGACGAGCTTTCTTCTGCCGGCTTTCTTCCGCCGCCGCGAGAACGCCCGGACGCCGCTCAGACCGTGGCCGGGCGCCAGGGGAAGGTTGGCGCACCATACTCGAGCTGTTTACTAACACGTTCTTATCGTTAACTTGAGTCGATCGCATCTACCTGTGGGGCGTCACTGCATGACCGCTGCCGACGCCGACCGGATCCGCTCGGCCGGCCTGCGGGATCGGCCAGGTGTCACAGCAGGGCGTATACGAGGCTCTCACCGCCCTCGCCACGGTGGGGCTGATCCGCCGGGTCGAACCCGCACGCGGCCCTGCCCGGTATGAGGGCCCGGCCGGCGGCGAGCACAGCCACCTCGTGTGCCGCCGCTGCGGCACCGTCGCCGACGTCGACTCGGTCGCAGAACCCGCCCCGTGCCTGGAGCCCGCGGCGCGGGCGGGGTTCACGATCGAGCGGGCCGAGTCACGTTCCGGGGCCTCTGCCCCGACTGCCAAGCCCAAGGCACGTCGGCCTGACCGGCCCGCGGGGCGGGTACCACGCCTCGCCCCAGGGAACGCGGCCGCAGGGCGGCGGTCAGGTGCTGCCGGGCGCGCGCGATGGGCGCCTAGACTGCGACGGTAATGTACCGAAAGACTCAGCAGCCGAAGCCGGAGCCGCTGACCAGCCGGGATAAGCGCGGCATCGCCACCGTGCTAGGCGCGCTCCTCCTGGTAGCCGTTGGCCTGGGCATCTGGACCGCCGTCCGGCCCGGAGAGTACGGGCCTTCGCGCGACGGCTGCGTCACCGTCACCGAGGCGAGCTCCACAGGCGGCGCTCTGGTCCACGCGTGCGGCGCGGCTGCCGTCTCCATGTGCCGGGCGGCGTTCCAGCACGATGACGAGGTCTCGCTGCTGACCAGGCCGCAGTGCCGGCTGGCAGGCCTCGGGCCGAAGGCATCAGCCACTTCGTCCGGCGGATAGCCCGGTAAAGGATCGGCGGGGTGCCACCGGGAGAGCGCACGGGCGTGGTGGAGTTTCCTCACCAGGAGATACCGGCCACACCAGGAGATACCGGCCACCATGCTGGCCCCGGCGGCCGCCCGTGGCCGACCATGGACTCATGCGATACGAAAGCAGCATCACCTCGCTCTCCTGGATCCCGTCCGAAGCGGTGACCGGGGGCACCCGGGTCGCGTTCGACGCCGGGTTAACGCACTACGACGATCCGCCGCCCAGCCAGATCTACGATCTCGAGGCCCTCAGGGTCACCGACAAGTTCCGGTTCGCCAACGTGCTGCGGGCCTGGATCGAGACGGACGGCTCCGGCAGCATCACCGGCTGCGGTTACAGCGGCGGCGGCCTGATGGGCTCCACCACGGTCCGGCTTGGCGCGCTGCATCACCGCTTCCAGGCCGTCAAGCTGCCCGACCTGCGGCGGGAGCCAGAGATCGCCGACGGGTGGGCCCGGTTCGTCCAAACTGTCGGGGGCCGGACCGGGCTGCCAGCGCCGCGGCGGGTACGCCGTAAGCCGTTCCTGCAGTGGCAGGCGCCGCTCGTGTGGACCACGCTGTCGCTGACGCTGCACGCGGACGGGACCGCGGAGTCCGCGATGACCGGGGCCAGCCCGTTCCCGCGGCACTGGGTCTACGACGCCGACGGCGCGCTCTCGCACAAGTCCGGCCTGACCGACTTCGCCGACTGGTACCGCAAGTCGTTCGGGCGGCACAGCCCGTGGGGCGACGAGGACTCGGAGGCCCTGGTCACCGCCGCGGGGACCGCGCTGGAGCGCCAGCTGTCCGTGCAGCTCATGCACGGCGGGGCCAAGCCGAGGATCCGGCAGGTCAAGGCCGGCGAGGTGCTGGTGCGCCAGGGCGAGCCAGGGGCCGACATTTACCTGCTGCTCGACGGGGTGCTGCGGGTCGAGCGGGACGGCGAGCGGCTTGCCGAGTACGGGCCGGGCGCCATGCTAGGGGAGCGCGCGCACCTCGAGGGCGGGACCAGGACCTCGACTCTGGTCGCGGTCACTCCCTGCCGGGTCGCGGCGGTCGACCCGGCCCAGCTCGACCGGTCGGCGCTGGAGGAGCTTTCCGGCGGGCACCGCAGGGAGGATGCCCTGCCCG
>JASHPR010000020.1 GCA_030038015.1 Streptosporangiaceae bacterium | reverse complement strand
GGCGCTCACCCCGCCGCGGCGGTGGCGGATGCTGCTCGCCGTCCCGGCTGGGCTGGCCATGCTGCTGGTCACCGGGTGGCCGGTGGCCGGGCTCGCGGCAGCCGCGGCGGTCATCTTCCTGCCCAGGCTGAGCTTTGTCCGCGGCCAGCGGCGCCGCACCGAGATGCTGGAGGGCCTGGAGCAGTGGGTCCGGCGGCTCAGCGACATGCTGACGGCCAGCCGCGGTCTCGAGGAAGCGCTTGAGGCCAGCGCCCGTACCGCACCTGCGGCGATCGCCGAGCCCGTTGCCGCGCTCGCCCGCCGGCTGTCGGCCCGCACCGGCACGGAGGCCGCGCTGCGCGCGTTCGCCTCCGACATCGCCGACCCGGCCGCCGACCGGATCGCGGCGGCGCTGATCATCGCGACCGGCCGCCGCGGCGGGGGAGTGCGTGAGGTGCTCAACGCACTCGCGGCGATGCTGGCCAGGGACGTCGCGGCCCGGCGCGACATCGAGGCGGAGCGGGCGGTGCACCGCACGACGGTCAGGTGGATCGCGGTCTTCATCCTGTCGTTCACCGTCTTCGCCGTGGTGAACCGGTCCTACTCGGCGCCGTTCGGCACGCTCGCCGGGGAGCTGGTGCTGGCGTTCGTGGCCGGTTTGTACGCCGTCGGCCTGTACTGGCTGCACCGCCTCGGCACGATGCCCGCCCCCGGCAGGTTCCTCGATGCGGCAGAGCCGGCCAGGGAGCGGGCCCCGCTGGCGCAGGCAGGGAGGCCGCAGTGAACCCCTGGGTCATCGTCGGCGGTGTCCTCGGCGGCCTCGGCGTCTTCCTTCTGGTCCGTGAAATCATCCCGGCGCCAGCACGGCTGGATGCCGCGCTGGCGCGCCTCGACTCGGCCGCTGCCCCTGGCCGGCACGGGTCGCTGGCGCTGCGGCTCGCCCGGCGCATCTCCGCCGAGCTGCCCTGGCTGCCGGTGCCGTCGGCGGACCTGGCCCTGCTCGGCCAGGACCGTGATGCCTGGATCGCCAGCAAGGTCACCTGCGGCCTGCTCGGGCTCGCGGTGCCGCCGCTGCTGGTGGAGCTGGTGTCGCTCGGCGGGGCCGGCCTGGCCTGGCAGGTGCCCGTGATCGCGTCGGTGGCCTGCGGCGCCGGCCTGTTCTTCGCTCCCGACCTGGTCACCAGGGTGAACGCAGCCGAACGGCGGGCCGACTTCCGGCACGCGCTGACCAGCTACCTCGACCTGGTCGCGCTGGAACGCGGGGCTGGGGCCGGGCCCACCGAGGCCCTCGAGGCCGCCGCCGAGATCGGCGGCGGATGGGCGTTCGCCCGCATCGCCGCCGCCCTGGACGCTGCCCGCCGGGCCGGCGAAGCGCCCTGGACCGCGCTGGCCCGGCTGGCCCGCGAGACCGGGGTGAGCGAGCTCGCGGACCTGGCGGACATCGCCGAGGTCGCCGGGCACGAGGGTGCCAAGATCCTGGACACGCTCGCGGCGCGGGCCGCCTCGATGCGGGCCCAGGCCCAGGCCGCCGAGCGGGCCAGGGCCGGCGCGCGCAGCACCACGATGGTGATCCCGATCGCGCTGCTCGGTGTCGGTTTCCTGGTGCTGCTGATCTTCCCCGTCCTTGACCGCACGTTCGGCGCTGGCTAGTCCCCTCCCGGGAAACGGAGGCCCATGATGAACCCACTGTGGCTCGCAGTCGGCTACCTGCTCGACCGGGCACGGTCGCGGGCGCGCGCGGCGCTCCGCGGTGATCCCGAGTCCGGCGCGATCACGCTGGAGTGGATCGTGATCGCCGGGATCCTGGTCGCGGCGGCGGTGGCCGCCGGCGTCTTCTTCGTCGGCAAGATCAAGCAGTACGAGAGCAACATCCCGTAGCCGATGCGATCCGCTGCCAGCCGCGAGAAGCGCGGCTCGGACACCGGAGCGCTGACCCTCAGCTATGTGATCATCGTGCCGGTGTTCCTGATGGCCGTGATGGTCATCGCCCAGGCCTCGCTGTGGTTCCTGGCCAGGCAGGCCGCGCTCGCCGCCGCGCGCCAGGGTGCCGACGCGGCACGGGTGAGCGGCGCCCTGCCGGGCGCGGGCCCGAGCGCGGCGCTGGCGTTCGCCCGGTCGGCCGCCTCCGGCTACCTGCTCAGCCCGTCGGCGACCGGGGTGGGCAGCACCGCGGGCACCGTCGAGATCAGGGTTTCCGGCCGGGTGCCCTCGGTCGTGCCCGGGCTGGTGGTCAGGGTCACCGAGGCCGTCCAGGCACCGGTCGAGAGGTTCACGGCACCGTGACCGGAACGACCGTGAAGACGCCGGGCCGGCCGGGCGGCCGCGGCCGCGACGCGGGGAATGCCGCGCTCGAACTGGTGATCCTGGCGCCGGTGATCCTGTTCCTGCTCGGGCTGGTGGTCGCCGCGGGGCGAACCTCGGTCGCGCAGGGCTCGGTCGCCGCGGCCGCCCGCGACGCGGCCAGGCAGGCTTCGATATCGCTGACCCCCGGCGCCGCCCAGACGGCGGCCCTGACCAGCGCCAGGGCGGCGCTCAACCAGGACGGCCTGGACTGCGACCCGGTGGTGCGGGTGAACGTCACCGGGTTCGGGGTGCCGGTGGGCGAGCCCGCGACGGTGCAGGCCACGGTCAGCTGCCAGGTCTCCCTGTCCAGCCTCCTGGTGCCCGGCCTGCCCGGCAGCCGGACGCTCCGCGCGACGTTCACGTCGCCGCTCGACCCGTACCGGGGACGGTGAGGTCACAGTGACAGTCACAGTGCAGGTGCAAGCTTGGCAGCGAGGCCGGGAGGGCGGGAAGCGTCCGATGAGATTACCGGGCAGGCGAGGTGCTGGCGATCAGGGTTCGATCACGCTGATGCTGCTGGCGCTGTTCGTCGCGCTGGTTGCCCTCGCCGGGATCGTGATCGACGGCGGCGCCAAGCTGAACCAGGCCGAGAACGCCACCGCGATCGCGCAGGAAGCCGCGAGGGCAGGCGCTGGCATGGTGAACCAGGCGAACGCGTACGCCACCGGGTCGTTCACGGTGGACCAGGGCCAGGCCATCGCGGCTGCCGAGCAGTACCTGGCCAGTGCCGGGTACCGCGGCACCGTGACCCCGGTCGGGAACGATGCGATCGAGGTGACGGTCACCGTGACCGGGCCGACCAAGGTGCTGTCCATCATCGGCATCGACTCGATGACCTCCACGGGCTCGGCGACCGCCTCGCTGGTCACCGGCGTGACCGGAGCCCAGCCATGACGGGCCGGGCCGCAAGGAGGCGCGGCCTGGCCACGGCCCGCGGCGTCACGGCGCTGGTGACGCTGATCGCCGTGGTGGCCGGGCTGCCGGTGGCGCTGTACAAGCTGGGCGGGAACCCGCTGCCGCAGCACATACCCGCCTGGGACCACGTCACCGGCCTGCTGCTGCACCGCGACAACGGCAGCGTCTTCCTCGGCGCCGTCCGCGATGTCAGCTGGGTCGCCTGGGCCGCGTTCATGGTCGCTGTGGTCGCGGAGGCGCAGGCGGCCGCGCGCGGGCGCACCGCCCCGAGGCTGCGGCTCGGCGGCCTGCAGTCCACGGCCAGCTGGCTGATCGCCCTCGTGGCTCTCGCCGTCAGCAGCCAGCCGTCGGCCGTGCTCGCCAGCACGGCGCCCGCCTCCGTCATCGCCGTCACCGCGGCCCGGCCCGGCCCGCCAGCGGCTGATCCCGCCGGCGTCCCGCCCCGCCTGCCAGCCGGGACGACGCCAGCCGACACGCCAGCCCCGCAGGTGATGAGCATGGGCTTCTCCCAGATGGTGACTGTCCGCAGCGGCGATTGCCTCTGGCTGATCGCCCAGCGCTACCTCGGCAACGGCGACCTGTATCCGGAGATCGTGAAGCTCAACCTCGGGCACGACATGGGCGACGGCCAGACGTTCACCGACCCTTCGGTGATCTGGCCGGGGTGGGTGCTCCAGCTTCCCGCGAGCCCCGCCGCCGGCGTGTCCTCGGCGGGCCCGGCGACCCCGGCCGGCCCTGCGGCGAGCCGGCACGGCGGGCACGGCTCGGGCGACCCGCGGTTCG
>JASHPR010000271.1 GCA_030038015.1 Streptosporangiaceae bacterium | reverse complement strand
GTCGTCATCGACAAGAAGTGGGGCGCGCCCACTATCACCAACGACGGCGTGACCGTCGCGCGCGAGATCGAGCTAGAGGACCCGACCGAGAACCTGGGTGCCCAGCTGGCCAAGGAGGTCGCCACCAAGACCAACGACGTTGCCGGTGATGGCACCACCACCGCGACCGTCCTGGCCCAGGCCATGGTGGCCGAGGGCCTGCGCAGTGTAGCCGCGGGCGCCAACCCGATGGCACTCAAGCGCGGTGTTGACGCGGCGTCAGCTGCAGTGGCCGAGGCGCTGGTCAAGTCGGCTCGCGAGGTTGAGGAGCGCGGCGAGATCGCCAACGTGGCGACGATCTCCGCGCAGGACGCCAAGATCGGCGAGGTCATTGCCGAAGCCTTCGACAAGGTCGGCAAGGACGGCGTCATTACGGTCGAGGAAGCCCCGACGATGGGCATCGAGCTCGAGTTCACCGAGGGCATGCAGTTCGACAAGGGCTACATCTCCGCGTACTTCATCACCGACCAGGAGCGCATGGAGGCGGTCCTCGAGGACGTCTACGTGCTGCTGAACGCTGGCAAGATCTCGTCGATGGCCGACTTCCTCCCGCTGCTGGAGCAGGTCGCGCAGAGTCACAAGCCGCTGCTGGTGATCGCCGAGGACGTGGAGGGCGAGGCCCTGTCCACCCTGGTCGTCAACAAGATCCGCGGGCTGCTGTCCGCGGTCGCGGTGAAGGCGCCGGGCTTCGGCGACCGGCGGAAGGCGATGCTCGAGGACATGGCCGTGCTGACCGGCGGCAGCGTGGTCAGCGAGGAGGTCGGCCTCAAGCTGGACCTGGTCGGCCTGGAGACGCTGGGGCGGGCCCGCCGCGTGGTGGTGACCAAGGACAACACCACGATCATCGACGGCGCCGGAGACCAGGCGGCGATCGAGGACCGGATCCGCCAGCTTCGCGTCGAGATCGAGAACTCCGACTCGGACTGGGACCGCGAGAAGCTCCAGGAGCGGGTCGCCAAGCTGTCCGGCGGGGTCTGCGTGCTGCGGGCCGGCGCGGCGACCGAGGTCGAGCTGAAGGAGAAGAAGCACCGGCTTGAGGACGCCATCTCGGCGACCCGGGCCGCCATCGAGGAGGGCATCGTCGCCGGCGGCGGCAGCGTCCTGGTGCAGATCGCGGCCAAGCTCGGCGACCTGGGCAGGACCGGCGACGAGGCGACCGGTGTGCAGGTGGTCCGCCGCGCGCTCCAGGCCCCGTGCCGGTGGATCGCGGAGAACGCGGGCGCGGAGGGCGGCGTGGTCGTCGCGGCCGTCGCGGACATGCCCGCGGGTCACGGGTACGACGCCGCTGAGGGGGAGTACGGCGACCTGATGGCGAAGGGCGTGATCGACCCGGTCAAGGTGACCCGGTCGGCGGTGCAGAACGCGGCGTCGATCGCCGGGATGCTGCTCACCACCGAGGTCCTGGTCACCGAGAAGCCGGAGCCCGAGGCCGCCGCGGCCAGTGGCCACGGCCACGGCCACGCGCACTGACCTGGCCCGCCCGCCGGTCCGGATCATGCCCCGGCTTTAGGCACGGGACGGCGGGCGGCGCACCGATGACCATGTCCGCCGGCTCATCGGCCCCCCGCCGCCCGCCCCCACCTCTCGCCCTGGCTCATCGGCCCCCCGCCGCCTGCCCTCAGCTACGGGCGCCCGGCCCTCTCGTGATCGGCATGACTCTGCGAGCGGAGGGTATCCCGCCTGCGCGCCGCCCGCTGCGCAGGCGGGCCATACCGGGGCGATCCACCGCCGGTCAATGCGATTCTGGCGATGTCCGTAATCGGGCGACAATAACCGATGCAATGGCTGCTGTTTTATTGGTGTGCCATAGCGCCTCTCATCACGAATTCAATTGCCTGCCTAATTACTGAGAGTAGCTGATCCATTACTGATTGTCGTGGCCATGGCTTTGCGCATCGCGGCGACACATCAATGTGACCTTTCCGTTGCTCTTTCCATGATGATTACGGTCGCTTACCTGGGCATGATTCTTTCGTGACCGAGGGATGCACAGTCCGGCCACTGGCCGCGGCGAGACAGGCAAAGCACCAGCTAGAACGGGCCAGGAGCGCGGGTGATCCGGCCAGCCTCCGTGATCTGATCGCTCTGGCTGCCCGTGGCCAGCCAGCCGCAACCGAGTCGCTGCTCGAGCAGATCCGGCCAATGGTCGTCCGGTACTGCCGTGCCCGCCTCGGCCAGATCAGCGGTCAATACCATGTCGCCGACGACGTGGCCCAGGAAGTGTGCATTGCGGTCCTTTCCGCGCTTCCCCGCTACCGCGACATGGGCCGGCCCTTCGCGTCATTTGTGTTCGGGATAGCTTCGCATAAAGTAGCCGACGCCATAAGGAATGCGGCAAGGCTTGCCATTCCTACCGAGATGCTCCCCGACGGGCCCGATGGCCGTCCTGGCCCCGAGGAGACGGTCGTGGCTTACATCGAGGCGGAACGGGCGCGGGCGCTGCTCGCGCGGCTCCCGGTGCACCAGCGCGAGCTCCTGGTGCTCCGCGTGCTCAAGGGCATGTCGGCGGAGGAGACCGGCCATGCGCTCGGCATGTCACCAGGGGCCGTCCGGGTCGCGCAACACCGGGCGCTCGCCAGGCTCCGGGCCATCGCCCGCGAAGAGCGGATCGCCTGAATATCGGCGCTGCGCGCGAAGCCCAGCGGATCTGCGCTCCCGCGTGGCACGGATCCCCCAGGAAGCCCGCCGGGATCCATGCGTCCCCCGTCGCATGGATCCCGGCGTGGCGGGCTGTGGGAGGGGCCGGCCTGCGGACGCGTTGCGCGGTCTTAGCTGCCGCCGGAATCACTAGGATGAGATATGGCCAGAACCGAGCAGCCGGGAAGTGACATGACCGACGCCGCCAAGTTCGACCCGCCGGCCTTGACCTTTGACGACGTGCTGCTGCTGCCCGCGCACTCGGCGATCATGCCGAGCGAGGCGGACACGACCGCCTCACTGACCCGCCGGATCACGCTGCGGGTACCGCTGGTCTCCGCCGCCATGGACACCGTCACCGAGGCGCGCATGGCGGTGGCCATGGCTCGCCAGGGCGGGGTCGGGGTGCTGCACCGCAACCTGTCCGTGGAGGACCAGGCGCAGCAGGTCGACATGGTGAAGCGCTCCGAGGCGGGCATGATCACCAACCCGGTGACCTGCCGGCCGGACGCGACGATCGCAGAGGTCGAGCAGCTGTGCGCCCGCTACCGGATCTCCGGGGTTCCGGTGACCGGTGCCGGCGGCGTCCTGCTCGGCATCGTGACCAACCGGGACATCCGCTTCGAAACCGATCATCGCCGCCGGGTCGCCGAGGTCATGACGCCGATGCCGCTGGTCACGGCGCCGGTCGGGGTGGCGGCCGACGATGCGCTGCAGCTGCTGGCCCAGCACAAGGTCGAGAAGCTGCCACTGGTCGATCCGGCCGGGCGGCTGCGCGGCCTGATCACGGTCAAGGACTTCACCAAGAGCGAACGGTTCCCGAACGCCACCAAGGACCCTGGCGGCCGGCTGGTCGTCGGCGCGGCCGTCGGGGTGGGCGAGGACGCGAAGCGGCGGGCGCAGGCACTGACCGACGCCGGTGCCGATTTCCTCGTCGTGGACACCGCGCACGGCCACGCCCAGGCGGTCATCGACATGATCGCGGAGGTCAAGGCCAACGCCCACGTCGACGTCATCGGGGGCAACGTCGCCACCCGGGCGGGCGCCCAGGCTCTTATCGATGCGGGCGCCGACGCGGTGAAGGTCGGTGTGGGGCCGGGCTCGATCTGCACCACCAGGGTGGTGGCGGGTGTCGGCGTGCCGCAGGTCACCGCCATCTACGAGGCCGCCAAGGCGGCGCGCCCGGCCCGGGTGCCGCTCATCGGCGACGGCGGCCTGCAGTACTCAGGTGACATCGCCAAGGCGATCGCTGCCGGGGCCGACACGGTCATGCTCGGCGGCCTCCTGGCCGGGTGCGAGGAGGGCCCCGGCGAAATGGTGATCATCCAGGGCGAGCAGTACAAGCTGTACCGGGGGATGGGCTCGGTCGGCGCGATGCGCAACAGCGAGCGCGGCGGGTCCTACTCCAAGGACAGGTACTTCCAGGACGACGTGCTGAGCGAGGACAGGCTGGTGCCCCAGGGCGTCGAGGGCCGGGTGCCCTACCGCGGCCCGCTCGCCGCGGTGGCGAACCAGCTGGTCGGCGGGCTGCGGGCGGCCATGGGGTTCGTTGGCGCCCGCACCATCGCGGAGCTGCAGGAAGCACGGTTCACGCAGATCACGGGGGCGGGGCTGATCGAGTCCCATCCGCATCACATCCAGCTGGTCGCCGAGGCGCCGAACTACAGGGGAGGGGGACGCGGAGGTGGGTGGGGGACGTGACGCAGGTGGAGATCGGCCGCGGGAAGAGTGGCCGGCGCGCTTACGCGCTTGACGAGATCGGCATCGTGCCCTCCCGGCGGACCAGGCACCCAGAGGAGGTGTCGATCGCCTGGCAGATCGACGCGTACCGGTTCGAGCTGCCGCTGGTGGTCGCGCCCATGGACAGCGTGGTCTCGCCGGCCACCGCGGCCGAGATCGGCCGTCTCGGCGGCCTGGCCGTGCTGGATCTCGAGGGCCTGTGGACCAGGTTCGACGACCCAGAGCCGCTGCTGGCCGAGGCGGCCGGGCTCGACGACGACGCGGCGACCAGGCGGCTGCAGGAGATCTACAGCGAGCCGATCAAGGAAGACCTGATCGGGCGGAGGATCGAGGAGATCAGGGCGGCCGGGGTCACCACCGCGGCGCGGCTGTCGCCGCAGCGGACGGTCCGCTACCACAAGGCCGTGCTCGACGCCGGGGTGGACATCTTCGTCATCCGCGGCACCACGGTCTCCGCCGAGCATGTCTCCGGCAAGGCCGAGCCGCTGAACCTGAAGCAGTTCATCTACGAGCTGGATGTCCCCGTGATCGTCGGCGGCTGCGCCACCTACACCGCCGCGCTGCACCTGATGCGGACCGGGGCGGCCGGGGTGCTGGCCGGGTTCGGCGGCGGCTCCGGCCACACCACGGCGGCGGTCCTCGGCGTTGCCGTGCCGACGGCCACCGCGATCGCCGACGTCGCCGCGGCCCGCCGCGACTACCTGGACGAATCGGGCGGCCGCTACGTGCACGTGATAGCTGACGGCGGGATGACCCGCAGCGGCGACATCGCGAAGGCCGTGGCGCTGGGCGCCGACGCGGTGATGGTCGGCTCGCCGTTCGCGCGCGCCGCCCAGGCGCCGGGCCGCGGGTATCACTGGGGCAGCGAGGCGCATCACCCGGAGCTGCCCCGCGGCACGCGGCTGAACGTGGGCACGATCGGCACCCTGGAGCAGATCCTGCACGGGCCGTCGACCAGGGCTGACGGGTCGATGAACCTGATGGGCGCGCTGCGCAGGACCATGGCGACGTCTGGCTACTCAGACCTGAAGGAGTTCCAGCGGGTCGAGGTCGTGGTGACATCCAGTGAGCCGCGGCGCCCGGAGGGCGGCGGGGCGCGCCGGCTGGCATGAACCCGGCTCGCGCCCGGTAGCGTTCAGAACGTGATGTCTGGGGCGGGCGTGACGGCAAGGCTGGGGCCTGCCGAGCGTGCGGAAGCGCTCGCAGCACTCGCGAACACCGAGCACCAGGTCCTGGTCGTGGGCGGCGGCGTTGTCGGCGCGGGCGTGGCGCTCGACGCGGTCACCCGCGGGCTTTCCGTGGGCCTGGTGGAGGCGAGGGACTTCGGTTCCGGGACCTCGTCGCGGTCCAGCAAGCTGATCCACGGCGGCCTGCGCTACCTGGAGCAGCTGAACGTCGGCCTGGTCAGGGAGGCACTGGGCGAACGTTCGCTGCTGCTGCAGCGGATCGCGCCGCACCTCGTGCACCCGGTCTCCTTCCTGTTCCCGTTCACCCATCACGGCTGGGAACGTTTCTACGTCGGCGCCGGGGTCGCCGCCTACGACATGCTGGGGTTCTCGCTGGGCCAGACCAGGGGCCTGCCCAGGCACCGCCAGCTGACCCGGGGGGCGGCGCTGCGGGTCGCGCCGGCGCTCAAGCGGTCGGCCCTCACCGGGGCGCTGCTCTACTGGGACGCCCGGGTGGACGATGCCCGCTATGTGGTGATGCTGGTCAGGACCGCCGCCGGGTACGGCGCGCACGCGGCATCGCGCACCCAGGTCACCGGGTTCCTGCGGGAAGGCGAGCGGGTGACCGGCGTCCGGGCCGTCGACCTCGAGTCAGGCGCCGAGCTGGAGATCCGGGCCCAGCAGGTGGTCAATGCGACCGGCGTGTGGACCGACGAGATCCAGGCCATGGTCGGCGGTCGCGGCACCATCAACGTGCGTGCGTCCAAGGGCGTCCACCTGGTCGTGCCGAGGGACCGGATCCACTCCGGCAGCGGGATCATCCTGCGCACCCCGTTCAGCGTCCTGTTCGTCATACCCTGGGGCCGGCACTGGATCATCGGGACCACCGATACCGACTGGTCCCTGGACAAGGCACACCCGGCCGCGAGCAGGACGGACATCGACTACGTGCTCGGCCAGGTCAACCGGCTCCTCGCGGTGCCGCTGACCGGGGACGACGTCGAGGGCGTGTACGCCGGGCTGCGGCCGCTGCTGGCCGGGGAATCGGAGTCGACATCGAAGCTGTCGCGAGAGCACACGGTCGCCCATCCGGTGCCGGGCCTGGTGATGATAGCTGGCGGCAAGTACACCACCTACCGGCTGATGGCGCGGGACGCGGTGGACGCCGTGGCGCACGGCCTGGACGGCCGGGTGGCGCCGTCCTGCACCGACGCGGTGCCGGTCATCGGCGCCGACGGCTACGTCGCGCTCTGGAACGCCCGGTACTCGCTGGCGCGGTCGTCAGGGCTCCACGTGGCGCGGATCGAGCATCTTCTGCACCGGTACGGGTCGCTGACCGGGGAGGTGCTCGGCCTGATCGCCGCCGAGCCCGGCCTCGGCAAGCCGCTGGCCGGCGCGGACGACTACCTGCGAGCCGAGATCGTGTACGCCGCGTCGCACGAGGGCGCCCGGCACCTGGACGACGTGCTGGCCCGCAGGACCCACGTGTCGATCGAGACCTGGGACCGCGGGCTGTCGGTCGCGGGGGAAGCCGCAGCGCTGATGGCCGGGCCGATGCGGTGGAAGTCCCGCCAGGTCGCGCGCGAGGTCGAGAACTACCGGGCGCGCGTGGAGGCCGAGCGGGCCTCCCAGGACGCCGAGACCGACCAGGACGCCGACGCGATCCGGCTGGGGGCCCCGGACATCGTGCCGGTCGTCGACAACGGCGCGGTCGGCGTGTGACCGCCACAGGCCAGGTCACCGGCGTGTGCACCCGAGCCCGCAACTAGACTTCCGGGCATGTCCCGACCCCGAGTGCTCTCCGGCATCCAGCCCACGGCCGACTCGTTCCACCTCGGGAACTACCTGGGGGCGCTGCGCCAGTGGGTGGCCATGCAGGACTCTTGCGACGCCTTCTACTGCGTCGTGGACCTGCACGCGATCACCGTGCCGCAGGACCCTGCGGTGCTGCGCCGCCGGACCAGGGTGGCCGCGGCGCAGCTGTTCGGCGCGGGGCTCGACCCGGATCGCTGCACGGTCTTCGTGCAGAGCCACGTGCCGGAGCACGTGGAGCTGGCCTGGGTGCTCGGCTGCCTGACCGGGTTCGGCGAAGCCAGCCGGATGGTGCAGTTCAAGGACAAATCGGCCAAGGCCGGCCCGGATACCGCCAGCGTGGGGCTGTTCACCTACCCGATCCTGCAGGCCGCCGACATCCTGCTCTACCAGACCGACCAGGTGCCCGTCGGCGAGGACCAGCGCCAGCACCTGGAGCTGACCAGGGACCTGGCGCAGCGGTTCAATCACAGGTTCGGCGAGACCTTCGTGATCCCGCGGCCGTACATCCTGCCCGGCGTGGCGAAGATCGCGGACCTGCAGGATCCCACGATCAAGATGAGCAAGTCATCGTCGTCGCCGCAGGGAATCGTGGACGTGCTCGAGGATCCCGCCGCCATCCGGCGGAAGATCGGCCGCGCCGTCACCGACGCCGGCACCGAGGTGCGGGCGGACGAGGAGGCCAAGCCCGGCATCACCAACCTGCTGCGGATCTACTCGGCGCTGACCGGCGAGGCCGTCGCGAGCCTGGAGCAGCGCTACGCGGGCGCGGGCTACGGGACGCTGAAGAAGGACCTGGCCGACGTGGTGGTGAACGCGCTCGCCCCGGTCAGGGAGCGCACCGAGAAGATGCTCGCCGACACCGACCACCTTGACCGGCTGCTCGCCCAGGGCGCGTCGCGTGCCCGGCAGGTCGCGGGAGTGACCATGGCCGCGGTCCGGGACCGGGTCGGCCTCCTCCCCCCGTCATAGCCGGCTCCCCGCCCGGAGCTCAGCCGGCGGGCGGTGGCTGCTGCCGCGCTTCCGGCGGCCCGCTGGCCGGCCGTGCGTCCGTCACCGGGCCGAGGCC
>JASHPR010000270.1 GCA_030038015.1 Streptosporangiaceae bacterium | reverse complement strand
GTGGCGGCGCGGTGGCCGCAGCTCGGCCAGGCGCCGGTGTGGCAGGCGGCGTCGGCGGCCAGCGGCGGCCTGCTGCTGGCGCCGGGCTGGCCGGCAGGGGTGCGCAACACCATCTGACCCGTTACGGCCGGGGCAGCCGGCGCGGGAGCCTGCTGTGGTTATGTCCGTTCTGACCGCAGGAGGTGCCTGAGAGGCATGAAGACCGACGACCAGGAGCAGGCCAGGCTGGAGCGGGCCCGGGCGATCGGGCTGTTCCGTTACATGCTGATCCGCGAGGCCGCCGACCCGGCGCTGACGTCGCGGCAGCGCGGCGCGCTGGTGCGCCAGATCGCCGCGCGCGAGCACGCAGATCCGTCGGGGCGGCCGGTGCGGCTGACCCGGTGGACGCTGGACCGGTGGATCGCGGCGTGGCGGCAGGGCGGGTTTGATGCGCTGGTGCCCTCGCCGCGGCAGTCCTCGCCGCGCACGCCGCCGGAGGTGATCGAGCTTGCCGCGGCGCTGAAGAAGGAGAACCCGGCCCGCACCGCCGCGCAGGTGCAGCGGATCTTGCGGGCGCAGGCCGGGTGGGCGCCTGATGAGCGGACGCTGCAGCGGATGTTCATCCGCACCGGGCTGACCAATCTGGCCGCCTCGCAGCAGCAGGCCGGCAGCGCGTTCGGCCGGTTCGAGGCCAGCCGCCCGAACGAGATCTGGACCGGAGACGCGCTGCACGCGATCCGCCTGGGCGGCCGCAAGACTTACTTGTTCGCGTTCATCGACGACCACAGCAGGGCGGTGATGGCCGCCCGGTTCGGGTTCGCCGAGGACACGATCCGGCTGGCTGCCGCGCTGCGCCCGGCACTGGAGTCACGCGGCGTCCCGGAGTGGATCTACGTCGATAACGGCTCCGCGTTCGTCGATGCGTGGCTGCTGCGCGCCTGCGCCAAGCTGGGGATCAAGCTGGTCCACAGTAAGCCCGGTAAACCTGAAGGCAGAGGCAAGATCGAGCGGTTCTTCCGCACCGTCCGCGGCCAGTTCCTGGCCGAGCTGACCGAGCAGCGGGCAGAGCAGCTGGCCGGGCTGGCAGAGCTGAACCGGCTGTTCACCGCCTGGATCGAGACCGTCTACCACGTCCGCGAGCACTCGGAGACCAGGCAGCCGCCGCTGGCCCGCTGGGAAGCCGGCGGGCCGTTCCCGGTGCCGCCGCCGCCGGTCCTGGCCGAAGCGTTCCGGTGGTCGGAGCGGCGGACAGTGTCCAAGACCGCGCTGGTGTCCATGCACGGCAACCGCTACCAGGTCGACCCGGCGCTGGCCGGCCGGCGCGTCGAGCTGGTCTTCGACCCGTTCGACCTGACCGTGCTGCAGGTGCGCTGCGGCGGCAAGGACGCCGGGACCGCGCTGCCGCATCACATCAGCCGGCACGCTCACCCCAAGGCCCGGCCCGAGGAACCCGGCAGCGGCGACGACGCGCCGCGCGCCACTGGCATCGACTACCTGGCGCTGCTGGACGCCCAGCACGACCGCCAGCTCGCCGGCAGGGTCAACTACGCCGCCCTCGACAGCGGCGGCGGGCAGCCCGGCCGCGGGCAGCAAGAACAGGAGCAAGGCAAGTGAACGCCCAGGCGATGCCTGCCGCCGCGCTGGGAGCGCTGCTAGCCGGCTGCGCCGGCGGGATCTGCGCCGAGCCCGCCGCGGTCGCTCTCATCGCCCGCCACGGCCATTTCCTGCATGAGCCGGCGTTCCGCCGGCTCATCGTCATCAGCGCCGCCGGCGGCGAGCCGGCCGCGGTAATCCGCTGGAACGCCGTGGCCTGGGCGCTGCAGCACGGCCGGCTGCCCTGCTCGCCGTCAGAGCGGGCAGTCCTGGCGATCGCTGCCAGCATCCCCAGCGACAAGATCCCGGTCTGGCTCGGCGCGAGCCTGGGCAGCCCGGACCGGCGCAACCTCGCCCTTGTCACCGGCGCCATCACCGCCGCCAACGGCTGAGCACGGGAGAAACCCCAGATGATCGAGAAGCTGCAATCCCACTACGGGTTCACCCGCATGCCGTTCGGCCGCGACCTGGCCCCCGGCATGCTGCACCGCCACGCCGCCCACAACGAGGCCGTCGCCCGGATCACCTGGTGCATCGCCGAGCGCGCCATCGGCGTGATCACCGGCGAGGTCGGCGCAGGCAAGACCGTGTCGGTCCGCACCGTGCTGGCCGGCCTGGACGCCACCCGGCACACCGTCATCTACCTGCCCAACCCGATGATCAGCGTCCGCGGCCTGCACGAGGCGATCGTCACCACCTTCGGCCAGGCCCCCAGCCTGATCACATCCCGCGTGATCGCCCAGGCCAGCGCCGCGCTGGCCGCCGAACGCGACGAGCGCGGACGCACCACCGTCCTGGTCCTGGACGAGGCCCACCTGCTGCGCTACGAACAGCTGGAAACCATCCGCATGCTCACCAACCAGTCGATGGACGCTGACTCGCCGCTGTCCTGCCTGCTCGTCGGGCAGCCCACCCTGCGGCGCACCATGAAGCTGGCGGTCCTGGCCGCCCTCGAGCAACGCGTCGCGCTGCGCTACACGATGCCGCCCATGACCGCCGCCGAGACAGCCAGCTACATCAGCCACCACGTCAAGCTCGCCGGGCGAGCCGACACCCTGTTCACCGACGACGCAGCCGCGCTCATCCACGCCAGCTCACGCGGCTACCCCCGGGCCGTCAACAACCTCGCCATCGCCGCCCTCGTCGCCGCCTACGCAGCCGGCCAGTCCCTCATCGACGAAAAAACCGCCCGCGCCGCCGTCGCCGAAGTCACCGACGACTAACCAGCACCCCGCCCACCAGCAACGGCACCTCGCCCACCAAAGCCCCGCCGCCCGCCCAGGCGGCGGGGCTTTCCCGCACCACGACATCAGCGCCGTCAATGACGCGTTCGTCGGCATCTTCAGCGCCGGGCAACACCAGCGACGACGCCGACGGCTACCACCGCGTCACCTGCCCCGCCACCGCGGGCAAGATCCGCTGCCCGCTCCGCCCCGCCTCCATGACCCTGGCCCGGGACCGGCCCGAGATCCTGTCCCCGCCCCAGCACCCGCCGTCCTGCTGCACCCAGCAGACCATCACCGTCCCGCCGCAGGTCGCAGCCAAGACCCGGC
>JASHPR010000269.1 GCA_030038015.1 Streptosporangiaceae bacterium | reverse complement strand
GGGGGTTCGTGGTCACCGGGGCGCTGGAGCACATCGGCGACCGGGTCAGCCACCTGGTCTACCTCGACGCGTTCCTGCCCGGCGACGGTGACAGCCTGTACGCGCTGACCGGGGGCCCGGCCGGGCGCGGCGTGCCCGAGCCCGGCGGAGAATGGCTGGTGCCGCCGACGCCGCGGGAGTTGGACGACCCGGCCGAGACCGCGTGGGCCAACGCACGCCGCACGCCGCACCCGGCCGGCTGCTTCACCGAGCCGGTCCGGCTGGCGCGCCCGCTGGAGGACTACCCGTTCACGCGCACCTACATCAAGGCGGCCGGGGAGCCCAGGCCCGAGCCCGGCGGGCCGTTCTGGGACGCCGCCGACCGGGTGCGGGCGTCGCCCGCATGGCGTTACCGGGAAGTCGAGACGAACCACATGATCCCCAGCAACCGCCCGGATGACTTGGTCCGGCTGCTGCTCGAGCTGACCTGATCCGGCGGAATTTCGGCCAAGCATGCAACCGGCCGGCCGCCTCGGTCCGTCTCAGGTTCGTGAGGGCCTGGGTGCTGATCACGGCCGGCGTTGCCGCGGCCGTGATCACGGCCGCCGGATGCGGGCCGGCCGCGGTCGTACGACCGCAGCCGCCGGCGGCCGGGCACGGGGTGGCGGCCAGTGACCTGGCCGCCACCCCGAAAGCCCTCGGGGCCGCCGACACCGCGTTCGGCCTGGACCTGCTCGGCGCCTGGTGCCGCCAGGACCCGGCCGCGAACATCGTGCTGTCGCCGGAGAGCGTCGCGACCGGGCTCGGCATGGCCTACCTGGGCGCCCGGGGCAGCACCGCCCGGGCGATGGCGGCGGTGCTGCACCTGCCCGCCGCGGGCGCCGCGCTCCAGGCCGGCCTGCGCGCCAGGTCCGGTGCGCTGCACGCGCTGGACGGGCCCGGCGTCACCGTGGCCGGGAGCGACCGGGTGTGGGCCAGCCCCTCGCTGCTGCCGCTGCGCAGCTACCTCGGCGCGGTCGCGGCCAGCTACGGCGCCAGCCCCGGCAGCGCGCCGCTGCTCACCGACCCGGCCCAGGCGGCCCGGCAGATCGACGCCGCGATCGCGGCGGCCACCCGGGGCCACATCCCGGACCTGCTCGGGCCGGGCAGCCTGAACGACGTCGCCTGGGTGCTGACCGACGCGCTGTACCTGGACGCGGCGTGGGCGTCGCCGTTCCAGGCCAGCCAGACCAGGCCGGGGCCGTTCACCACCGCGTCGGGGCAGCAGGCCAGCGCCCAGTACCTGCACGGCAGCGGGTTCCGGTTCGCCGGGGCGGGCGGCTGGACCGCGGTGTCGCTGCCCTACCGCGGCGGGAAGCTGACAATGACCGCGCTGCTGCCGGACTCGGGCTCCCTGGGCTGCCCGGCGCTGCCCGCGGCGACCCTGCGCGCCATCGCCACGGCGCTGTCCGGGCGGGGGAGCGGGCTGACGGCGGTCGCGCTGCCCAAGGTCAGCCTGCGCTCGTCGGCGAGCCTGGGCGGCCTGCTGGCCAGCCTCGGCATGGGCATCGCGTTCGGCACCGGCGCCGACTTCGGCGGCATCTCCCCGCGGGCCTGCTGCATCGGCATGGTGGTGCACGCGGCCACGCTCGCCGTGGCGGAGAAGGGCACCGTCGGCAGCGCCGCCACCGCGGTCGGCATCCTGCCGAGCGCGGTGTCCGTGCCGGTCTCCCAGATCGTGTTCGACCGGCCCTACCTGCTGCTCGTCAGCGCGGCCGGCACCGGGGAGCCGCTCTTCCTGGCCAGGGTGGCCGACCCCGCCACAGGCTGACCGGGGCGTGACGTTCAAGGAACTTTGAAAGACTGGGGCGGTCACCACATCTGCCGCGGGAGGCTGCATGCTGCCCTGGTCCGCCGAGCTGGCCGGCCGGCTCGAAGAGCACGTGATCACGAGCGAGCTGCTGCGGGACAACCCGCTCGGCGACCCGGCCGAGCGGCCGCTGTGGGTGTACCTGCCCCCGGGGTACGGCGACGACCCTGACCGCCGCTACCCGGCCGTCTACGTGATCCAGGGGTTCACCGGGTTCGTGACCCTGTGGCGCAACCGGGCCCCGTTCCGGCGGCCGTTCACCGAGACCGCGGACGCGGTGTTCGCCGACGGTGAGGCGCCGCCCGCGATCGTCGTCTACGTGGACGCGTGGACGTCCTACGGCGGCAGCCAGTTCGTCGACTCGCCCGGCACCGGCCGCTACCACTCCTACCTGTGCGACGAGGTCGTGCCCTGGGTGGACCAGCGCTTCCGGACGCTGGCCGGGCCCGCGCACCGGGCGATCACGGGCAAGTCCAGCGGCGGGTTCGGCGCGATGATCACCCCGATGCTGCGGCCCGACCTGTTCGGCGCGCTGGCCACGCACGCGGGGGACGCGCTCTACGAGATGTGTTACGTCCCCGAGTTCGGCCAGGCGGCGCGGCTGCTGCGGGGCTACGACGCCGACATCTGGCGCTGGTGGGACGACTTCCGGTCCCGGGTCTCGTTCACCAAGGAGGCCGATCGGGTCCTGCTCGGGCTGCTCGGCGTCGCCGCCTGCTTCTCCGCGCAGGAGGACGGCAGCGTGGACCTGCCCTTCAACCCGCGGACCGGGGCGCTGCTGCCGGAGGTCTTCCAGCGGTGGCTGGACTGGGACCCGGTCCGGATGGCGCCCCGGTACGCCGGGTCGCTCCGGTCGCTGCGGGCGATCTGGATCGACGCGGGGACCAGGGACGACTTCTACCTCGACCTGGGCGCCGAGGCGTTCCGCGACGCGCTCCGGGAGGTCGGCGTCGCCGACGAGGCGGTCAGGTTCGAGCTGTTCGACGGGACCCACGCCGCCATCGACTACCGGTACCCGCTCTCGCTCGCCTGGCTCTGCCGCCGCATCGCCGCCTGAGATTCATCGAAGGATCCTTGAACTGCTCCGCCGGGCGGTACGTGCTCCTGGGTGAACGCGGAGCGGGTCACTGTAGCGAATGGAGCAGATAGATGCGCAATCGATGGTTGGCGGCTTCCGTTCTTGCCGCGGCAGCCGTCGTCGGGCTTGCGGCGTGCGGCGGCTCATCGTCCTCAACCACACCAGCCGCGGCGAGCACGCCGAAGGCCAACTCGGGCAGCACGACCAGCAGCAGCTCGGACATGGCGGCAGGGATCAAGACCACGAGCATTGACGGCCGCACGGTGCTCACCGATGCAGCCGGCTTCGTGCTCTACTGGTTCGCGATCGACACCCCGACCCAGTCGAACTGCAACGGCACCTGCGCGACGTACTGGCCGCCGCTGCTCGGCACCCCCAGCCTCGCGTCGGGCGTCAGCCTGACCGGCGCCCTGGGCACGATCAAGCGGGCGAACGGCCAGATCCAGGCCACTTACGACGGCCACCCGCTGTACCTGTTCAAGAGCGACACCAGCGCGGGCGCGGCCACCGGCAACGACCTCGTCGCGTCCGGCGGCAAGTGGTGGGTGATGACCTCGAGCGGGTCGAAGATCAAGAAGTCGTTGTCCTCGTCCTCGTCGTCAAGCTCCGGCAGCAGCGGCAGCAGCGGCAGCGGCGGCAGCAGCGGTTCCGGCAGCGGCGGCTACGGCTACTGACCGGCTGAGCGCATGATCGTGGCGGCGCCTCCCGTACCGGGCGCGGAGGCGCCGCCACTGCCGCGGGCATCCGGCCCCGGCATGCCCGGGCGGGGACAGAGCCGGCCGTGCTGGGTGAGAAGCCGTGCTGGGTAAGTAAAGGCACATGCACGGCACCCCCGAGTCGGACGGGGCCGGCGCCAGCCCCCGCGGCGGCGGCCTGGTCATCATCTACGCGGCGCTCATGCTGGCGATCCTGCTCGCCGCGCTTGACCAGACGATCGTGGCCACCGCCCTGCCGACGATCGTCGGCGACCTCGGCGGGCTGAGCCGCCTGTCCTGGGTGATCACCGCCTACCTGCTGGCCACCACGGTCTCCGCGCCGCTGTGGGGCAAGCTCGGCGACCAGTACGGCCGCAAGACGCTGTTCCAGGCGGCGATCGTCATCTTCCTGGTCGGCTCGGCGCTGTGCGGGCTGTCCCGCAGCATGTTCGAGCTGATCGCGTTCCGCGCGCTGCAGGGCCTGGGCGGCGGCGGCCTGATGGTGCTGGCCCAGGCGATCGTCGGCGACGTGGTGTCGCCCCGCGAGCGGGGCAAGTACCAGGGCGCGTTCGGGGCGGTCTTCGGCGTGGCCAGCGTCGCCGGGCCGCTGCTCGGCGGGTTCTTCGTGGACAACCTGAGCTGGCGCTGGGTGTTCTACATCAACCTGCCGATCGGGATCCTCGCCCTGGTGATCATCGCCTTCGCGCTGCCCGCCACCGTGGCGCGGGCGGCGCACAAGATCGACTACCTGGGCACCGTGCTGCTGGCCGCATCGGCCACCTGCGTGGTGCTGCTGACCTCCTGGGGCGGCACGACCTACCCGTGGCTTTCCCCGGAGGTGATCGGGCTGGGGATCGCCGCGGTGCTGCTCGCCGTGGCCTGGTGGGTGTCGGCCGGGCAGGCCGCCGAGCCGGTGCTGCCACGGCGGCTGTTCCGCAACCCGGTGTTCTCGGTGAGCTCGTGCATCAGCTTCGCCGCCGGGTTCGCCATGTTCGGCGCGCTGGCCTTCCTGCCGCTGTACCTGCAGGTGGTGCGCGGCGTGTCGCCGACGATCTCCGGCGTGTACCTGCTGCCGATGGTGCTCGGGCTGCTGCTCACCTCGGTGACCAGCGGGCAGCTCATCTCCAGGCTGGGCCGGTACAAGGTGTACCCGATCGTGGGCACCGCCGCGATCACCGTGGCGCTGTACCTGCTGTCCCGGCTGACCGAGACCACGTCGTCGATCGTCATGGACGCCTATTTCTTCCTGCTCGGCTTCGGGCTCGGGCTGGTGCTGCAGGTGCTGGTCATCGCCGTGCAGAACTCGGCCGACTACGCGGACCTGGGCACGGCGACCTCGAGCGTCACGTTCTTCCGCACGATCGGCGGGTCCTTCGGCGTGGCGATCTTCGGGTCGGTGTTCTCCAGCCGGCTGAGGGCCAACCTGGCCTCGGCCCTGCACGGCGTCGTGCTGCCGCCGGGCTTCAGCACGGCGTCAGCACAGGCCAACCCGGCGGTGCTGAAGAAGCTGCCCGCGTCGCTGCGCACCCCCATCCTGCACGCGTACACGCTGTCGTTCCACACCGTGTTCCTGGACGCGGTCCCGGTCGCCGCGGTCGCCTTCGTGCTCACCTGGTTCCTGCGCGAGGTGCCGCTGCGGTCCACCGCCGGCGCCTCCGACCTCGGCGAGGGCATCGGCGCGGCACCCGCCCAGCGGTCCTCGGCGGAGGAACTCGAGCGCGCCCTGCTGCGGCTGGCCGACGTCGACCTGCGGCGCCAGGGCTACACCCGGCTGGCCGAGCTGTGCGGGCTCGGCCTGCCCGCCGGCAGCTGCTGGATCCTGGCCAGGCTGGCCAAGCGGGGGCGGGCGGCCGGGACCGACCTGGCCCGCGAGGCGGGCGTCAGCGTGGACCATGGCCGGCCGTACGCGGACAAGCTGGTCGAGGCCGGCTACGCGCGGCGCGACGACGGCATGCTGGCGCTGACGCCCGAGGGCAGCGCGGCCGCGGACAAGCTGTTCGAGGCGGGCCGGGACGGCCTGGCGCGGCTGCTCTCCGAATGGTCACCCGAGCAGCACGCCGACCTGGCCCGGATGCTGGACAAGCTGTCCCGCGCGCTGCTCGGCGAGCGCGCCGACGAGCACCTCATCGCCCGGTGACGCCCGGCTGCGGCGCGCGCCGCTGATCCCATCTGGGGCACACTGGGCCGATGAGGGCCGACATCGTCGTCATCGGGGCCGGGGCGCTGGGGCTGAGCACCGCGCTGCACTGCGCGCTGGCCGGCCGGTCGGTTGCCGTGGTCGAGCGGGACACGGCAGGGTCGCAGGCGTCGGGCCGGGCGGCCGGGCTGTTCAAGTCCGTGCAGGCCGACGAGCTGCGCACCAGGCTGGCGCGGCGGAGCATCGCCAAGGCGGTCAGCTTCGGTGACTGGGCCGGCGCGGAGCTTGAGGTGGCCCGGAGCGGCAGCTTCCTGGTCGCCCGGACCCAGAAGCACCGGGACTTCGTGCTGGCCGAGGCCGCCCACTCCCGGGCCTGGGGCGCGGACGTCCGCCAGGCCACCGCGGCCGATCTCGCGGAACGCGTGTCCTGCTACCGCAGCTCCAGGCCGGACCAGGAGCTCGCGGTCTGGTGCCCCGAGGACATCTACATCGAGGAGCCGATGAGCCTGGTGCGCGCCTACCTCACGGCCTGCCAGCGCTGCGGCGTGGAGGTGCTCGAGTCCGAGCCGGTGGTCAGCCTGCCGTTCTCCGGGGGACGGGTCACCGGTGTCGAGACCCCGGCCAGGTCCATCGGTGCCGCGGTGGCCGTGGTGGACGCGGCCGGGGCCTGGGTCCGGCAGGTGGCCGGGCTCGCCGGGGCGGCCGGCCGGGTGGCGGTCGCACCCGTCCGGCACCAGCTGCTGATCACCGAGCCGTCCGCCGAGGTGGACCCGGCGGAGCCGATCACCCGGGTCGTCGACGCCGCGGTCTACCTGCGCCCGGCCCGCGGCGGCCTGATGTTCGGCGGGTTCGAGGCCACGCCGCTGCCGGTCGATCCCCGGGAGCTGCAGCCGTCGCTGCGCACCGGTGACCTCCCGCTGGACCTGGGCGTGCTGCGGGACCTCGCGGGCCAGGTGGCCGAGGAGGCGCCGCTGGCCGGCTCGGGCCGGGTCGCCGAGCACCGCGGCGGGCTGTTCACGATGAGCCCCGACGGCCGGTTCGTCGTGGGCCCGGTGCCCGACGCGCCCGGGCTGTGGGTCGCGACCGGCTGCAACGGCTCGGGATTCTCCTCATCGCCCGCGATCGGCGAGGCGCTGGCCGCCTGGATCACCGGGGGGGACCCGGCCGGGCTCACCGAGCTGTCGCCGGGCCGGTTCCCCGCGATGACCGAGGAGCTGCTGATCAAGAACGGCGCCTGGCAGTACGCCCACTATTACGACCCGGTTGCCGAGCCTGACCAGATCTGACGCCACGCGGCGCGCGGCAACGCAAGCGATGATTGATCTTTCTCGGGGGCGGCAGGCCGTCAATGCAGCTTTGCGGCTGCGACGGTGACCGCCGCGCCCCAGGGTGCACAGCGCGGAAGCGCCGAACCCCTGTGGCGGGCGTTGGCGGTCTTCCGGTTCGCCAGCCTCGGCTACGCAGCGCTGCGGCTGGCCGTCATCGACCGCGCCGAGTACTCGCGGCCTGGACTGGGCGCGTGCCGCTGGTGCCCGCCGGGATCAGCGGGACGGGAACGCCGCTGCCGCCGGACGGAGCCAGCCGCCGACCGCGGCGTGCCGCGGTGACCGTGTGCATCGGCGCCCCGGTCATCGTCGCGGAGACGGCCGAGCGCCTGGTCAGCGCCGGGGGAGATGCCATGGCCGACGCAACCGGCGAGGCTCGCGCGCGAGTGGTGGCGCTGCTGGACGATCCGGCAGGTGATGGCGGAGCCGGCTCGCGGCCGGTCACCGTAAAGGATCTTTATAGATTTTTATCAGAATATTTCTGCTCCAGGCCTCATCCCGGTATTGGCATCCGCTCTGCCCGCGGCTTGACTATTCAGCGCCCAGCGAGCAGGAGGCCCACCGATGAAGCTGTCCCGTTCTGCCGGCAGGCCGCGTGCCAGCCGCCGCTTCCCGCGGTCCCCGCAGTTCCCGCGGTTGGCCCGCTTCCAGCGGTTCCCCCGCCTGGCGGTCGCCGCCGGGCTCGCGGCGGTGGTGCTGCCCGCCGGGGTGGCGTTAGCGGGCAGCCCGGCTTCGGCCGCGGGCGCGCACGGCGCCGCGTCAACGGCGTCGTGCCCATGGCTGAACCAGTCGCTCCCGGTCAGCCAGCGGGTCAGCATGCTGCTGTCCCAGATGACGCTCGCCGACAAGATCAACGAGGTGACCGGGGCGGGGTACAGCGAGCCGTACGTGTTCTACATCTCCGCGATCCCGAGCCTGTGCATCCCGGCCATCGGCGAGGAGGACGGGCCGGTCGGCGTCGGCGACGGGCTCACCGGGGTCACCCAGATGCCCGCGGCGGTGTCCCTGGCCGCCACCTTCGACCCGTCGCTGGCCACGCAGTACGGGCAGGTGGTCGGCGCCGAGGAGCACGCCAAGGGCGCCATGATCAACCTGGGCCCGACGATCAACATCGACCGGGACCCGCGGTGGGGCCGGTCGTTCGAGGCCTACACCGAGGATCCGTACCTGAACAGCGCGATGGCCGTCGGGTTCATCGACGGGGTGCAGAGCCAGGGCGAGATGTCGATGGTCAAGCACTACGCGGTGTACAACCAGGAGACCAACCGGAACACCCCGGCCGATGACGCGATCGTGAGCGAGCGGGCGCTGCACGAGATCTACCTGCCGGGGTTCTGGGCCGCGACCAACGTGGCCAAGGCGTCCTCTGTGATGTGCTCCTACAGCACGATCAACGGCGTGCCCGCCTGCCAGAACCAGTACCTGATCGGCAACACCCTGGACAGCCGCTGGGCCTTCCCCGGCTTCGTCACCTCGGACTACGCGGCCACCCACTCCACGCTGCAGTCCGCGGACGCCGGCCTGGACCAGGAGATGCCCGCCGCCGAGTACTACGGCTCCGACCTGGAGGCGGCCGTGCAGGCCGGCGAGGTCAGCATGGCCACGCTGAACCAGATGGTGTCCAGGATCCTGACCGAGATGTTCCGGTTCAACGAGTTCAACAACCCGCCGACCGGGACGACCAGCGCCGTGGTGACCACTCCCGCGCACCAGGCGGTCTCCACCGAGGTCGCCGAGGACGGCACGGTGCTGCTGAAGAACAGCGGCGGCACCCTGCCGCTTGCCGCCTCCGGCGGCGGGGACATCGCGGTGATCGGCCCCGCCGCCTCGGCGCAGCCGGACTACACCGGCGGCGGCAGCGCGTACGTGACGTCCACGTTCAGCGTGACCCCGCTGCAGGGCATCCAGGCCGCGGCCGGGGCCGGCACCACGGTCAGCTACACCCAGGGGCTGCCCACCGACACGTCGCTGACGCCGATCCCGAGCTCCGCGCTGACCCCGGCCTACGCTCCCACCACCTACGGCGGGACCTATACCGGCACCCTGACCGCCCCCGAGACCGGCACCTACGTGCTGGCATTCGAAAACCCGTGCGGCTGTTACAGCGTGGTCAACCTGTCCCTGGACGGCAAGGAGATCCTGGCCAACCCGGGCACCCCGCCGGTGTCCACCTATTCGGTGGGCGTGAACCTGGTGGCCGGCCAGACCTACACGCTGCAGCTGTCCGGCGGCGGCGAGTCGGCCAACCTGAGCTGGGCCACGCCGTCGGACCTGGCCCCGGGCATCGCCCAGGCGGTGGCGGCGGCCAAGGCGGCGAAGACCGCGGTGGTCGTGGTGTCGGACGACACCGAGACCGAGGCCGCGGACCGGGCCAGCCTGAACCTGCCGTCGGCGCAGAACGAGCTGATCTCCGCGGTCGCCGCGGCCAACCCGCACACGGTGGTGGTGATCGACGCGGGCGCGCCGGTGGTGATGCCGTGGATCAACCAGGTCGCCTCGGTGGTCGACGCCTGGTACCCGGGGGAAAGCAACGGTACCGCGCTCGCGTCGGTGCTGTTCGGCAGCACCGACCCCAGCGGCCACCTGCCGGTCACCTTCCCGGTCGACCTGTCGCAGGTCCCGGCGTCCACCCCGGCCGAGTTCCCCGGGGTGAACGGCCAGGTGCTGTACTCCGAGGGCATCGACGTGGGTTACCGCTACTACGACGCCAACAACGAGACCCCGCTGTTCCCGTTCGGGTACGGCCTGTCGTACACCCACTTCGCCTACAGCGACCTGACCGTCACCCCGCAGCAGGTGCAGAACGGCAGTTCCAACCCGGGCGCGACCAGCTGCGGCTGCAACGGGCAGTCCGGAGCCCAGGTGACGGTGTCGGCGACGGTGACCAACACCGGCAAGGTGGCCGGGTCGGATGTGGCGCAGCTGTACCTGGGGGACCCGGCGCAGGCCGGGGAGCCGCCGCGGCAGCTCGAGGGGTTCCAGAAGGTGACCCTGCAGCCCGGCCAGTCCGCCACCGTGCATTTCACCCTGAACGGTCACGACCTGTCGTACTGGGACGACCAAGCCGACGGCTGGGTGCTGCCGGACGGGCAGTACCAGGTGTATGTGGGTGACTCCTCGGCCCTGGCGGACCTGCCGCTGCGCAGCGGCTTCACCGTCACCCGCACCGTGGGCGCCCGCTACGTCACGGTGTCCGCGCCGCCGGTCATCGCGGCCGGCTCCACGGCGACGGTCACCGCGACCCTGGTCAACGGCGGCGACTACGCGATGCCGGGGACCCGGTTCACGCTGGAGGTCCCGGCCGGCTGGACGGCTACCCCGGCCGGGCCGGCGCCTGGCTCCGTGGCTCCCGGCCAGACCGTGACCGTGCCGTTCCAGGTGAGCGTGCCCGCCAGCGCCACGCCGGGCAGTGCCACGCTCACCGCCAGGGTCAGTTACCAGCCCGGGCCCGGCAGCAGCGGCGGTGTGGTCGTGGGATCGACGACCACGGCGGTTCCCTACTCCTCGCTGGCCGCCTCGTACGACAACTTCGGGATCAGCAACAACTCCGATCCGGCGGAGGCCAACTTCGACCTGGGCGGCGACAGCTACTCGGCCCAGGCGCTGGCCGCCGGCACGCCGACACCGCTGACTCCCGGCGGCCAGGTGACGATCGGCGGGACCACATTTACCTGGCCCGATGTCCCCGCCGGCGCCCTGGACAACGTGGTCGCCGACGGCCAGACCGTGGACCTGTCCGGCTCCGGGACCGATCTCGGCATCCTGGGCGCCGGCCAGAACGGGACGGCGACCGGCACGATCACCGTCAACTACACCGACGGGACGAGCCAGTCGTTCACGCTCAGCATGGCCGACTGGTACGCGAACGCGCCGGCGACGGGTGACCAGATCGTCACCACCACGTCGAGCTGGAACCAGAGCACCCCGGTCTATTCGCACCCGGTGAGCGTGTACTTCGCCTCGGTGCCGCTCGAGGCGGGCAAGACCGTGGCGTCGGTGACGCTGCCCTCCCTGCCCGGCTCGTTCGGGCAGACCGAGATGCACATCTTCGCGATGGCTGCCGGCTCGGGCACGCCGACGAGCTGAGCGGCGGGGCCGCTGCGGCCCGGCCAGGCGTGCTGGCGCCTGGCCGGGGCGTCGGCCTGCGACGAGCGCGGCCAGCTTCAGCCGCCCGGCACCAGGGCCCGCAGCACCCCTGGCAGCGCGCGGACGCGCAGCGGCGTGCCGGAACGCAGCGGCGCGGCCCAGGGCAGGGTCTCGCCATCGGCGGCGGCGGGAAGGTCCCTGCCCACGGTCACCGTCACCTCGGTGCCACGGTCCATGCTGACCTGGGCCAGGCCGAGATGCGACCCGTTCTTGATCCTCAGCAGGGTCCGGATGAAGGCGAGCCTGGGCCCGTGCCGCATGATCACGACATCGAGCACTCCGTCGTCGGGCTCGGCGTGCGGCGCCACCTTCATCCCGGCGCCGAAGTAGGCCGAGTTGGCCACGACGACCGCGTAGCCGGCGAAGTCGCGTACCAGCGCGCCGCCGCCGGTATGGCTGTGGTCGGTGCGGGAGATCTCCACCCGGAACTCCGCCTGGGCCCAGCCGGCCAGCGCGCGCAGCGCCGCCACCTGGTACACCGCGGGCCCGCGCAGCCACCTGGCCCGGTTGGCGATCTCGCCCGCCACCGACGGGATGCCCAGGTACACGCTCCCGGCCACCACGGTCTCCGGCCGCCCGGCGGTGCCCACGCCGATCAGGTCGACCCGCCGTTCCCGGCCCGCGGTCAGCACCCGCGCGGCCGCGGCCCCGCCCGGGATGCCGAGCACCCGCGCGAGGTCGTTCCCGGTCCCCGCCGGGATGATCCCGTACCGGGCCCCCTCCCTCGCCGCCACCCCGGACAGCGCGCCGGCCAGGCCGTCGCCGCCCACGGCGACCACCGCATGGCCCAGCCGGGCGGCCCTGGCCGCGATCTGCCTGGCGTGGTCCAGGCTGGCCGACTCCGTGACCTCGTAGGCGGCGCCGGCCGCGTCGAGCACGGCGGTGACCTCCGGCAG
The DNA here is from genome assembly GCA_030038015.1 of Streptosporangiaceae bacterium. Taxonomy (GTDB): domain Bacteria; phylum Actinomycetota; class Actinomycetes; order Streptosporangiales; family Streptosporangiaceae; genus JASHPR01. The sequence goes on along the minus strand of JASHPR010000269.1, from coordinate 7,555 downwards.
CACCCGCAGCGAGCGCCCGCGGCCGGCCGCGGGGTTGACGACCAGGCAGAACGGGCCGTCGCGCCCGGCCATGGCACCTCCGCTGCTGCTCTGGCGTCGCCGCTGACTCGAACGATAAGCCGCTGCCGCCGCCCGCGCGACAGTCCCGGCGTACGATCGGTTCCCATGGCGGGTCAGGGCGCCGATGCGCGTTTCCTTCAGGTGCAGACGACGACGGACTCGCGGGCCGAGGCGATGGAACTCGCCCACGACGCGGTGGCGGCAAGGCTCGCGGCGTGCGCGCAGGTCGCCGGCCCGATCGCGAGCACCTACTGGTGGGAAAGCGGCCTGGAGCGCGCCGAGGAATGGCTGCTCATGCTGAAACTGCCCGCCGACCGTTATCAGCCGCTCGCCGATTTCATCTCCGAGCGGCACAGCTACGACGAGCCCGAGATCATCGCGACGCCGATCGTCGCCGGCTCGCCGGCCTACCTAAGCTGGATCGAGGAGGAAACCCGGCCGGAATGACCGCCGGGTGATCTCGCGGCGGCCGGCGTACGGAGATTGCCATGACCGTGACCGCTCCGGGCCCGGAGACCCCGCGAACCGACCACGGGCTGTACGGCCCGGGATCGGTGACCTGGCGGATCATGGGGGAGCCGGTCATCTGGGTGGCCGGGTTCCGTGCCCTGTACCTGCAGGCGCTGCACCCCCGGGTGATGCGGGGGACGTGGCAGAACACGTCGTTCGCCAAGCCCGGCGAGGCCTGGGGCCGGTTCGTCCGCACCACCCAGTTCGTCAGCTACCGGACCTACGGCACGATGGCGCAGGTGGACCGGGCCGGGCGGCGGGTGCGGAAGATCCACGCATCGCTGACCGGGACCGATACCGACGGGAACCAGTTCCGGCTGGACGAGCCCGAGCTGCTGCTCTGGGTGCACTGCGGCGAAATCGCTTCGTATGCGGACATAGCCCGGCGCAGCATGGGCGTGTCCGCGCGGGATCTGGACGCCTTCGTGGATGAGCAGCGCCGCAGCGCGGCCGTCGTGGGCCTCGACCCCGCCACGGTTCCGGCCAGCATGGCCGAGCTCGACGCCTATTACCAGGAGATCAGGCCCCGGATCTACGCCTGCCCCGAGGCAAAGCAGGCGCTTCGGAAATCCTGCAACCCGGACGTGCCCGCGCAGCTGCTGGCGCTGAAGCTGATGGTCCCGCCGCTGAACACGCTCGCCTTCGCGAGCCTGCCGCGCTGGGCGCGCAAGATGTACGGGGCGCCGGGCAGCCCGCTCACCGACGTGGCCGCCACGGCCGCGCTGCGCATGGCGCACGTGTCCACGACCCGCATTCCCCGGCAGCTGCTCTACCTGCCCGCCACGCGCGCGGCGCTCCGCGCGCAGCGGAACCCTGCCCCGGGACGTCCGGCTAAGCCGGACTAAGCGGGGGGCACGTTCCAGGACGTGATCACCGGGTAGCCGTGCTCGGTGCCGAGAGTGGAGAAGGTGCCGGTGTCCAGCCGGAACAGCCGGCCGCCGTCCGGATCCAGCTGCAGCCAGCGGGCGGTGAGCACGCGCAGCACGTGGGCGTGGGCTACCAGCGCCACATCCCCGTCGGCGAGCAGCGGTCTCGCCCGGGCAAGCACCGCATCCGTGCGGGCTCCCACCTGCGCGATGGTCTCGCCGGGATGCTCGGCGTCGCCGGGGATCACGCCGTCGCGCCACAGGTACCAGCCCGGGCGCTGGGCCCGGATCTCCGCCGTCGTCCGGCCCTCATAACCGCCGTAGTCCCATTCCCACAGGTCCGGGTCGAGCTTGATGTCGGTCAGGCCGGCGAGTTCCGCCGTGCGCACCGCACGCCGCGCCGGGCTGCAGAACGTGGCGGCGATCTGCAGCCGGGCCAGCGCCGGGGCGAGCGCGGCCGCCGCGGCCTCGCCGTGAGCGGTGAGCGGGATGTCAGTGCGACCGGTGTGGCGGCCGGCGGCGCTCCACTCGGTCTCGCCGTGCCGGAGCACGATCAGCTGTCCCATGTCCGCCATCATCGCGGACGGCGTGAGCCGGGCTGGCCCTGACCCCAGGAGGCCGAGCCGCTCCGCTCAGTCAAAAATCGGCAAACCGGCACGCCTGACGTTCATGTCAGGTTAGTCTGTCTGACGTACGTGTCAGGTCAGGCCCTGGCACGCCGCTCGGCGAGATCGCCGGCACCCGCCCCGACCCCCAGAGGAGCCCGTGGTTAACGTCCTCCGCCCTGCCGACCACACTGACCTGCGTGACCGGCAAGGCGGCCGGCCGGTCGTCGAGAAGATCGCCTGCTGGAGCGCGAGACACCGCAAGGCCGTGGTGGCCTGCTGGCTGCTGTTCGTCGCCCTGGCGTTCGTGGGCGGCAAGATGCTCGGCACGCAGAGCCGGCCGCAGTTCGACCCGGGCCAGGCCGGGCAGGCCGAGCAGGTCCTGTACGGGCTAGGGGTCACCACCCCGCCATCGGAAAGCGTGCTGATCCAGGCCCGCACGCCCGGCGCGACGTTCAAGAACGACGCCAGCATGCGCGAGGCCACCCAGGCGGTGGTGACCGCGCTGCAGCGGCTGCCCGGCGCCGCTGAGGACATCGCTTCGCCGTTCAGCCCGGGCGGCCGCAGCCTGGTCTCCGCCAACGGGCGTAGCGCGCTGGTCACGTTCCGGGTCGCCGGGCCGCACGCCAGCGCGGACACCACGGTCGGCAGGGACATGGCGGCGGTCGCCGCGGTCCAGGCACGCTACCCCCGCCTGACCGTGGCCGAGGCGGGCGACGCGAGCACGGATGCCGCCTCCAATGCGCTGCTGGACCAGGACTTCCGCAAGGCCGAGGGGACCTCGGTGCCGATCACCCTGGTGCTGCTGGTCACGGTGTTCGGCGCGCTGATCGCGGCGGGCATCCCGGTGGTGCTGGCCGGCGCGGCGGTGACCGCGAGCATCTCGCTGCTCGCCATCCCCAGCCGGTGGCTGCCGATCGGGCAGGGCACCGCCGAGGTGGTGCTGCTCCTCGGCATGGCGGTCGGCATCGACTACTCGCTGTTCTACCTGCGGCGGGAACGGGAAGAGCGGGCCGCGGGGCGGTCGTTCGCCGAGGCGCTGCGGATTGCCGGGGCGACGTCAGGCAAGGCGATCGTGATCTCCGGGCTGACGGTGATGATCTCGCTCGCCGGGCTGTTCCTCACCGGCATCGATGAGTTCACCGGCATGGCGTTCGGCACGATCACCGTGGTCGGCGTCGCGGTGATCGGGTCGCTGACGCTGCTGCCCGCGGTCCTGGCCATGCTCGGCGAGTGGGCGGACCGCTGCCGGATCCCGTTCCTCGGCCGCCGCCGCACCGCTGCCCGGCCGTCACGGCTGTGGGCCGGGCTCATCCGCCGGGTGGTCCGCCAGCCCGTGGCCTGGGGCGGTGCCGCCCTCCTGGCCCTGCTGGCGCTCGCCTCACCGGCGCTCGGCATGCGGATCGGCAACCCGGTCATCGACCTGCCGAAGAACCTCGCCGTGGTACAGACCCTGGACCGGATCAACGCCGAGTTCCCCGGGCGCCCGGCGCCCGCCCAGGTGGTGGTGACCGGCGAGCACCTGGCCGGGCCGGCGGTGCTGCACGCGCTCGCCGAGCTGGCGCACCGGGCAACCGCGGCCGGCCCGATCGGGAAGCCGGTCACGGCTGCCTTGGTGGCGGCCGGCCGGGCGCTGGTCGTCAACGTCCCGCTGGCCGGGAACGGGTCGGACGCCGCATCCAACGCCGCCCTGCTCGCCCTGCGTGACCGGGTGCTTCCGGCGACGCTGGGCACGGTGAAGGGGCTCAGCTACGCGGTGACCGGGAACACCGCGTCCAACTACGACTGGAGCGCCACGGTGCACGCGCGTACCCCGCTGGTGCTGGCCGTGGTCTGCCTGCTCGCGTTCGGCGTGATGATGGCCGCGTTCCGGTCCATCCTGCTGCCGGTGATCTCGATCGGGCTCAACCTGCTGTCGGTCGCCGCCTCCTACGGCCTGATCACGCTGATCTTCCAGGACGGCCACCTGGAGGGCCTGCTCAGCTTCACCAGCTACGGCGCGATAGCGGACTGGGTGCCGCTGTTCATGTTCGTGCTGCTGTTCGGGCTGAGTATGGACTACCACGTGTTCATCCTCAGCCGGATACGGGAGCGGCGGATGGCCGGGGCGAGCACCCGCGACGCCCTGGCCGGCGGGATCGCCAGCAGCGCCGGCGTGGTGACCAGCGCGGCCGTGATCATGGTGGCGGTTTTCTCCATCTTCGCCACGCTGTCCTTCGTGGACGTCAAGACGCTCGGCGTGGGCCTGGCCTTTGCCGTGCTGATCGACGCGACAGTGGTGCGCGGGATCCTGATGCCGGCGGCCATGGCCATGCTCGGCGAGCGCTGCTGGTACCTGCCGCGCCGGCTGGCCTGGCTGCCCGCCCGCATCGGCGAGCCGGCCGCTCAGCCCCGCATCAGGGAGCCGGCCGCTCAGCCCCGCATCAGGGAGCCGGCCGCTCAGCCCCGCATCGGCGAGCCGGCCGCTCAGCCCCGCATCAGGGAGCCGGTCGCTGAGCCTACGGCAGTGTGAGGATCTCGTAGCCGTCCGCGGTGACCGCGATCGTGTGCTCGAACTGCGCCGTCCGCTTGCGGTCCCTGGTGACGGCCGTCCAGCCGTCAGGCCAGATGTCGTACGAGATCGTGCCGAGCGTGAGCATCGGCTCGATCGTGAACGTCATCCCCGGCTCCATGATGATGTTGACGTCCGGGTCGTCGAAGTGCGGGACGATCAGCCCGGAATGGAACGTGGTCCCGATGCCGTGCCCGGTGAAGTCGCGCACCACCCCGTACCCGAAGCGGCGCGCGTACGACTCGATCACCCGGCCGATCGCGTTCAGCGGCCGGCCGGGGGCCACCGCGCGGATGCCGCGCATCATCGCCTCGTGCGTGCGCTCGACGAGCAGCCGGGACTCCTCGTCGACGTCGCCGGCCAGGAAGGTCGCGTTGGTGTCACCGTGCACGCCGCCGATGTAGGCGGTGATGTCCACGTTCACGATGTCCCCGTCGGCGATCACCGTGTCGTCCGGGATCCCGTGGCAGATCACCTCGTTGATCGAGGTGCACAGCGACTTCGGGTAGCCGCGGTAGCCCAGCGTGCTGGGGTAGGCCCCGTGGGCGATCAGGAACTCATGCCCGACCCGGTCCAGCTCGTCGGTGGTCACCCCGGGCGTGACGTGCCGGCCGACCTCGGCGAGCGCCTGCGCCGCGATCCGCCCGGCCACCCGCATCCGCTCGATCGTCTCGGCGTCCTTTACATCCGGTTCGCCGAGGCGGGGGCGTTTCCTGCCCACATACTCGGGGGCAGGAATGCTGGCGGGGACCTGGCGCACCGGAGAAATCCGGCCGGGCTGGAGCGTGGTAGCCATGATCTGGGAGTGTAGTTGGCCATGGACGGTGAGCAGCGCTGGTGGTTCTGCCTGAAGCACAACACGGTGGAGTCCGACGAGACATGCCCGGGCAAGGACCGGCTCGGGCCATACCCGACCAGGGAGGCGGCGGAGCACGCCCTGGAGACGGTGCGCAAGCGGAACGAGGAGTGGGACGCCCAGGATTAGCGGCCCGGGCCCGGCCCGCGCGGCTGCGCCATCGGCGGCTGCCGGCCCGGCCGCTATCCTGAAGCAGCAGCGGCCAGGCCGGCGCCCGGCCGGCAGAGAGAGGCGCGAGCGGGTGGCACAGTGAGCGAGCATCGTCCCGGCGAGGAGCTGCCGCCAGCCGCCGAATCGAGGATGGCCGAGATCCGGCGCAGCGGCACCTGGGGCTCCGCGCTGTCGGCCGACGAGTTCACCGCGATCAGGGCCGCCGGGTTCGAGCCCGTCGGCCAGGTGCTCGGCGCCGCGGTCTACAACATCGGCTACACCGGCGGATACGCCTGCCCGGGCGCCTGGGCCGGCTACGGCGGCTACGCCACCCCTTACCAGAGCGTCACCTCGGTGTCGGGCGGCGGCGGTGGCCTGGGCTCGTTCGGGCCGATGGTGCAGGTGATGTACCAGGCCCGGCACAAGGCGCTCGGCCGGATGTCGGCCGAGTGCGCGGAGCTCGGCGGGCATGGCGTGGTCGGGGTGTCGCTGACCATCGGCGCGTTCCCGGCCGGCGGCCTGGAGTTCAAGGCGATCGGCACGGCCGTGCGGGCGCCCGGCGGCGTCCCGCTGAAGCGGCCGTTCACCTCCGACCTCTCCGGCCAGGACTTCGCGAAGCTGATCATGGCTGGCTGGGTGCCGGCAGGAATGGCGATGGGCATCTCGATCGGCTCCCGGCATGACGACTGGCTGACCATCAACCAGACCCGGTGGGGAAGCGGGAACGCCGAGGTGACCGGGTACACGGACCTGGTGAACCAGGCCAGGCACGACGCCAGGGTCCAGCTGGACCAGGACGTGGCAAGGCTGGGCGGTGAGGGTGTCGTGGTGAAGACCATGGACATGCGGATCCGCGAGCGCGAGTGCCCGATGCAGGAGCACCGCAGGGACCACATCGCCGAGGTCACCATCATCGGCACGGCGATAGCGACGTTCAGCCGCCAGGCCAGGGGCGAGGGCGTGGGGAGCCTCGCGATTCTCTCTCTCGACCCGCAGCGGCGCCAGGCAGCACGGGTGAAGCTTGGCCGCTGACGACCGCGACGATAACGAAGGACCCGACCATGCAGGAGCACCGGGAGCACGATGACTGACCAGACTTCCGCCGACCTCACCCTCGAGGGAGTGCCCCAGGACGCGATGCGGCGCCTCGCCGAGCTGCGGCCGGGGCGGCCAGGCGCCATCTTCACGTCGGACCTGTCGGTCAACGAGTTCCTGCTGGTCCGCGAGGCCGGGTTCCGGCCGCTCGGCCTGGTGCTGGGCAGCTCCATCTACCACGTCGGGCTGCAGATCGGGCGGTGGGGCAAGAACCAGGAGCTCGATGTGCTCTCGCAGGCCATGTACCACGCCCGCGAGCTGGCGATGACCCGGATGGAGGCCGAGGCGCAGGCGCTGGGCGCGGACGGGGTCGTCGGCGTGCGCCTGGACGTGGAGCTGAAGGAGTTCGGGTCCGACATCGCCGAGTTCATCGCCGTGGGCACCGCGGTGCACGCCGAGGAAGGCGCGGGCGGCGGGGGAGTGAAGGACTGGCGGAACAACAAGAACCTGCCGTTCACCTCCGACCTGTCCGGGCAGGACTTCTGGACGCTGATCCGGGCCGGGTACGCGCCGCTCGGCATGGTGATGGGGTCCTGCGTCTACCACATCGCGCACCAGAGGCTCGGCAACAAGGTGGGCAACATCGGCCGCAACGTGGAGCTCGAGCAGTTCACCCAGGCGCTGTACGACGCCAGGGAGCTGGCGATGACCCGGATGCAGGCGGAGGCCGAGGCGCTGCACGCCGAGGGCATCGTCGGCGTGCAGCTGCGCCAGCACAGCCACACCTGGGGCTCGCACACCACCGAGTTCTTCGCGATCGGGACCGCGGTCAGGCCGCTGCGCGAGGACCACGTGATCCAGCGGCCCACGATGGTCCTCAGCCTGGACTCCTGACACCTGCGGGGGCTCCGCCCCTGCATCC
>JASHPR010000268.1 GCA_030038015.1 Streptosporangiaceae bacterium | reverse complement strand
GCCGGGCGGCACAGAGGCGGCACGCAGGCGGCACGCAGGCGGCACGCAGGCGGCACGCAGGCGGCACGCAGGCGGCACACAGAAGGGAAGGCGGGCATGTTCACATCGATCGAGGGCCGGGCCGTCGTGGTCACCGGCGCGACCCGGGGCATCGGCAAGGGGATCGCCGCGGTGTTCACCCGCAGCGGCGCCCGGGTCCTCATCACCGGCCGGGACGAGCAGGCGGCGAAGGCGTGCGTGGCCGAGCTGTCCGCGGGCGGCGCCGAGGTCTCCTACCTGCTCGCCGACGTCGGCCGCCGGGCGGACTGCGAGCGGATGGCGCAGGCGGCGGCCGACCGCATGGGCGGCATCGACGTGCTGTGCGCCAACGCCGGGATCTTCCCCGAGGCCCGGCTGGCCGACATGACCGACGCCGACATCGACGAGGTCTTCGGCACCAACCTGAGGGGCAGCATCCTGTCGGTGCAGGCCTGCCTGCCCGCCCTCGCGGCGTCCGGGCGGGGCAGGGTCATCCTCACCTCGTCCATCACCGGGCCGATCACCGGCTTCCCCGGCTGGTGCCACTACGGCGCCAGCAAGGCCGGCCAGCTCGGGTTCATGCGGACGGCGGCGATCGAGCTGGCGGCCAGCGGCATCACGGTCAACGCCGTGCTGCCGGGCAACATCATCACCGAGGGCCTCGCCGACCTGGGCGAGGACTACATGGCGCAGATGACGGGGTCGATACCGCTGCGGCGCCTGGGCACGGTGGACGACATCGGCTACACGGCGCTGTTCCTCGCCAGCGACGAGGCGGGCTACATCACCGGGCAGACCATCGTCGTCGACGGCGGCCAGGTGCTCCCGGAGTCGCTCGCGGCCCTGGACGGCTGATGTGAGCACGGGCCGCGCCTCCGAGGACGTGCGCCGCATCCTCGCCGAGCAGATCTCGGCCGGGCAGCTGAGCGCGGGCCAGCGGCTCGGCGCCGAGCGCGCCCTGGCCACGGAGCTGGGGGTGAGCCGGGCGACCCTGCGCCAGGCCCTGGCGGTGCTGGAGGAGAGCGGCATGGTCCGCCGGGTGCCGGGCCGGGGCGGCGGCACGTTCGTGAGCAAGGGAAAGATCGACCGGGACCTGTCCAGGGTGGCCGGCCTGCCCGCGCTGCTGCGCAGCCAGGGGGTGGTGGCCGGCACCCGGATCCTGAGCGCCCGGATCTCGGCGGCGGGCGAGGCGGCCGCCCGGGCGCTGCGGCTGCGGCCCGGGGACCTGGTGATCGACCTGGTGCGGATCCGGCTCGCCGACGGCAGCCCGATCTCCGTCGAGCAGGCCATGCTGCCCGCCGACCGGTTCCCGGGGCTGCTGGAGCTCCCGCTCGGCGGCTCCGTGTACGACCTGCTCGAAGAGCACTACAGCACCCGCCCGAAGGAGGCGGTCGAGCGCATCGAGGTGGTCGCCGCGTCGCCGGACGAGGCGATGGTCCTCGACGTCCCGCCGGGCGCGCCGCTGCTGTCCGTGACCCGCACCACCACGGACGCCCGCGACGAGCCGATCGAGTTCTCCCATGACCTGTTCCGCGCCGACCGCACCAGGATCGTGGTGCGCACCCCGGGTCATGGCGGCGTGGCGCGCCCCGCGCGCACCCGCGGCCGGCTGATCGAGCTGCGGTCCCAGGCGGCGATCTGACGGGCAGCCGCCGATGACGAATACCGGGAGGCACCGATGGCGAGCCAGATGACGGCCGGCGGCGACGATCATGAACGCCTGGCGGGCCGGCCGGTGGGCCGGGTCAGGTTCATGGACGCCCAGCGGGTGAACCTCGACGGCTTTGCCAGGGAAGACGCGGAGCTGGGGCTCGTCGCGCTCCGCTCCCCGCATGACCCCGAGCCGGGGCTGCTGATCGCCGAGGGCCGGGTGGTGGAGCTGGACGGGGTGCCGGAGGCCAGCTTCGACGCGATCGACGCCTTCATCGCCGCCCACGGCATTGACGTGCAGGCGGCCGGCGAGGCGATGGGGCTGCCCGATGTGGAGTTCGCCCGCCGCCTGGTCAGCCCGGATGTGCCCAGGGCCGAGATCGTGCGGCTGTCGGCCGGCGCCACCCCGGCCAAGCTCGCGCGGGTGCTGGCCCTGCTGCGGCCCGCCGAGCTCGGCCAGGCGATGACCAAGATGCGGGCCAGGCGCACCCCCAGCAACCAGGCGCATGTCACCAACCGGCTCGACGACCCGCTGCTGCTCGCGGCGGACGCCGCCACCGCGGCCGCGTTCGGCTTCCGCGAGATCGAGACCACGGTGCCGGTGCTCGCCGACGCGCCGAGCAACGCCGTGGCATGCCTGGTCGGGGCGGCGGTCGGGGCCCAGGGCGTGCTGATGCAGTGCTCGGTCGAGGAGGCGCTCGAGCTGGAACTGGGCATGCGCGGGCTGACCTCCTACGCGGAGACGGTCTCCCTCTACGGGACGGAGCAGGTGTTCGTGGACGGGGACGACACCCCCTGGTCCAAGGCGTTCCTCACCTCGGCGTACGCGTCCCGGGGGATGAAGATGCGGGTCTCGTCGGGCGCCGGGGCCGAGGTGCTGATGGCCGGCGCCGAGGGCAGGTCGATGCTGTACCTGGAGGCACGCTGTGTCGCGCTCGCCCGGGCGATCGGCGCGCAGGGGGTGCAGAACGGTGGCATCGACGGGGCGAGCGTCGCCGCGTCGGTGCCGCGCGGGCTGCGCGAGCTCATGGCCGAGAACCTTATGGCGATGATGCGCAACCTGGAGTCCTGCTCGGGCAATGACGCCCTGATGAGCGAGTCGGACATGCGGCGCACGTCCCGGACGCTGCCGATCGTGCTGGCCGGGTCGGACTTCATGTTCAGCGGCTTCGGCAGCATCCAGCGCTACGACAACATGTTCGGCCCCAGCAACTTCAACGCCGAGGACATCGACGACTTCCTGGCCATGCAGCGGGACTGGGGTGTCGACGGCGGGCTGCGGACCGTGCCGGCCGAGCGGATCGCAGCCCTGCGCGCCGGCGCCGCGCAGGCGTGCCGGGCGGTGTACCGCCATCTCGGGCTCGCCGACTTCACCGAGGAGCACCTGGAGCGGGCCGTGGACGCGGCAGGCTCGAAGGACCTGGGCGAAACCGACACCCTGGCCGTGGTCGGCGCCGCGCACGCGATCCGGGAGGGCGGGCTGACCGTGGTCGACGTGGTCGCCGCGCTCGACGAGACCGGGTACGAGGACGAGGCGGAACGGATCATGGCCATGACCCGGGCCAGGCTCGCCGGGGACTACCTGCAGACCTCCGCCATCTTCGACGAGGATCTCCGCGTCCTCTCCCTGGTCACCGACCCCAACGACTACGCGGGCCCGGGCACCGGGTACGAGCCCCCGCCGGGGCGGCTGCGCCAGATCGACGCGATCCGCCAGGAGCGCGGGGTCGAGGACCTGCGGGCCGAGCAGGCCCGCTTCGCCGCGCCGCTGCTGGCGGCGGTGGGCCCGGCAGGCCCCGGCCAGGACCCGCGCGACGTGGTGATCGGCGTGTCCCCCGCGGTCGGCCGCGACGTGTGGCGCTGCCTGTCCGGCATGACCGTGCCCGAGGTGCTGGCCGAGCTGCTCGCGGGGCTGGAGGAGGAGGGCTGCGCTGGCCGGGTGGTCCGCTTCGGCGACACGGTCGACCTGGGCCGCATCGGCCTCGCCGCGGCCAGGCTGGCCGGGTCGGGCATCGGCATCGGGCTGCAGGGCAAGGGGACCGCGCTGATCCACCGCAGGGACCTTGCCCCGCTCGCCAACCTCGAGCTCTACTCGGTCGCCCCGACGGTCACTGGCGAGCTGTACCGCCTGCTCGGCGCGAACGCCGCGCGCCACGCCCGCGGCGCCACCCCGGACCCGGCCCGCAACCCCTACAGCGACGAGGCGATCGAGGCCAGGTACCACACCAGGGTGATCGCGTTGATGGCCCTGGAGCGTGCCTGGGTGAGGCCGGGCGCCCCGCCGGAGGAACTGTCACAGGAGGGACTCCGATGACCGGCGAGCCCGCGGTGCGCGCGCTGTCCGGCAGGCCGGTGGGCGAGCTCACGCTTGAGGCGGTCCGCCGCGGCGAGCTCAGCGTTTCGGACCTGCGGATTCACCCGGAGACCCTGGAAGCGCAGGCGGCGGTCGCGGCCGCGCACGCCAACCCGCAGCTGGCGGAGAACCTGCGCCGCGCCGCCGAGCTGACCCGCCTCCCCGACGAGGAGGTCCTGGCGATCTACGAGGCGCTCCGGCCCGGCCGCTCCACCCCGGAGCGGCTGCACGAGCTCGCCGCCGGCCTCGCCGGGCGCGGGCTGCCGCGGTGCGCGGCGCTGCTTGCCGGGGCGGCCGAGGTCTACGCCCGCCGCGGTCTGTCCGCATGACGGGCTGAGGCGATGCCGGTCATCGCCGGGGTGGATGTCGGCAACGCCACGACCGAGGTCGCCGTGCTGGACGGCGGCCGGCTGCTCGGTGTGGACCGGCTGCCCACCAGGGGCCGCAAGGGCTCGGCCGAGTCGCTGCGCGGCGCTGCCGCCCTGGTCCGACGGCTGGAACGCCGCCACGGCTGGCGGGTGGACGAAGCCAGGATCGCGCCGCTGAGGGCGGTAGACACGCATACCCTGACCGTCCCCCCGATCCGGCCGCCGACCGGCCGGCTGCAGCTGCTCGCCGCCGGCGTAGCGACTCCCGGCGGCCGCGGGAGCTGCGTGGGAGTCCCGCTGTGGCTCGACCGCCCGGTCCCGGCAGAACCAGCAGAGCGCCGCTTCGTCGCCGTGGTGCCGCAAGGACTCGGCTATTCGCAGGCGGCGGAACGGCTGCGCGGCCTGGCCGGGGCGGGCGTCCCGGTCGCGGCGGTGCTCGTGGCCGGCGATGAGGGAGTGCTGATCGCCAACCGCATCGATGCCCGCGTGCCAGTGATCGACCAGGTGGACGTGGCAGCGGCGGCGTTGTGCTCCCTGGTCGCGGTCGAGGTCAGGCCGCCCGGGCAGCCGCTCACCCTGCTCGCCGACCCGGTGGCGCTGGCCGCGGCGCTGCAGCTCGGCGAGCGCGAGGCGGGCGACGCGGTGACGCTGTCCCGGTCGCTGGTCGACTACTCCAACGCCGTCGTCGGTCTCGCCACCGCCGCCGATGCCCCGCCGCCCGGGACAGCCCGCCTCCCCGGACGGCGCGCGGCTCACCTCCTCCAGCCCGAGCCGTGGGTGGTAGCGCACGGGACGCGGCTGACGCTGCGCGAAGCCTGCGCGGTGCTGCCGGACTGGCCGGTCGGCACGGTCACCGGCTACGGCACCGGCCCCAGCCCGGCTCCCCTGAGCCTGAGCAGTGTGGTGGGGCCCACGCTGCTGCCAGAGGAACAGCGTGGGCCCCACGCCCTCATTGCAGCCGGGGCGAGTGAGCGGCACAAGCTGAACGAGCTGGACGACCTGTTCGCGGTGGACCTCGCCGCCGTGGCGGACGCGGCGACCGCGCGGCGCGGCAGCCTGGGCCGGGCGATCGTGGCCGCATCGCTGCACCGCCTGGACGCCGGCACCGACCACGCCGGTCAGCTCGCCGGGCTGCTCGGCTGCCCGGTGAGTGTCGCGGGGACGGAACCAGCCGCCGCGCGCCGCGGGGCGCTCACCACCCCCGGCGCCCGGCCGGACGCGGTCGTGGTGGACGTGGGCGCGGGCACGATCGACGTCATCGCCCCCGACAGCGAGGTGGTCGCGGCGGGAGCCGGCGACCTGCTCACCGCGGCGGCCGCGCAGACGCTGGGCATCTCCCTCGCCGCGGCGGAATGGGTCAAGCGGGGCCCCTGCCTGCGGGTTGACGGGGCCCAGCGGTTCGAGGCCGAGGACGGCAGCCGGGGATTCCTCGACCGGCCCGCGCCGGCCTCGGCGGCAGGCACGCTCGCGGTGATGGGCCCGGCCGGGCTGCTGCCCTTCGGCCGCGGGCACAGCCCGGCGGAATGGCGGGCGATCCGGCTGCGGCTGAAGCAGGCCGTGTTCGCGGTCAACCTGCGGCGCGCCCTGGCCGGGCGGCCGGCCACGGCGGGGCAGATCCTGATCGTCGGCGGCCCGGCGGCGGACGACGAACTCACCGGGGTGCTGCTGCGTTCCCTCCCGCCCGGCGTGGCGGCCGGCCGGGGCAACGTCGGCGGCACGCTCTCCGGCCCGCCGGCCGGCCACCGCTACGCCGCCGCGGTCGGTCTCGCCCTGGCTGGCGACGGCGGCTGAAGCCCCCGTTCCGATCAGCCAGGGTGGACCGGCAGATCGGGGCGGCCCGGATGCCGCTGGGCTCGCACCAGCTGGTTGCGCTGCTGACGTGGCGGGGTTAACCGGCCGGTGTCCGCAGGCCTGCCGGTGTGACGATCGCCTGGCTGCTGGGGGACCTTCGGCACTTCGACGACGTGGGCGGCCGGGCCATCGTGGTGCGCAGGGGACATCCCGCCCGCTCCGGCAGGCGAATCCACGTGACGGGAGCCCTGACATGGAGATCTTGATTGTTGTCATCGTCATCGTTGCGCTGCTGCTCCTGATCACGTCCCCGCTTGCGGTGCGGATCATCAAGCAGTACGAGCGGGGGGTGCTGTTCCGGCTGGGCCGGCTGCGCGGCTTGCGGGAGCCGGGGCTCCGGCTGATCATCCCGTTCGTCGATGTCCTGCACCGGGTGTCGCTGCGGATTGTCACGATGCCGATCCAGTCGCAGGGGATCATCACCAAGGACAACGTGAGCGTGGATGTGTCGGCGGTCGCCTACTTCCGGGTGGTCGACGCGGTGAAATCGGTTCTGGCGATCGAGAATGTCAGCGCCGCGATCGGCCAGATCGCCCAGACCACGCTGCGCAAGGTCGTGGGCCAGCACAGCCTCGACCAGACCCTGTCGGAGACCGACACGATCAATGCGGACATCCGCAAGATCCTCGACGCGATTACCGTGGAGTGGGGTGTGGAAGTGACCCTGGTGGAGCTCAAGGACATCATGCTGCCCGACAGCATGAAGCGCGCCATGGCCCGCCAGGCGGAGGCCGAGCGGGAGAAGCGGGCGAAGATCATCAACGCGGAGGGAGAGTCTCTGGCCGCTGCCGCGCTCGGGGCTGCCTCCGACGTCATGATGGCTCACCCCCTCGCGTTGCAGCTGCGTAACCTGCAGAGCCTGGTCGAGATCGGTGTCGACAAGAACACCGCCGTCGTGTTTCCCGCCCCGCTGATGAGCACCATCCAGGAGCTCGGCTCCTTCCTCGCCCGCGAGAAGGCCGCCGCCGGTGCCGCCCAGGTGCCACCCGACGGCGGCAAGCCCGCGCCGGCAGCAGCCGCCAGCGGAGCGCCGGAATCCCGCTGACCCGTGTGCCCTGCGCGGCGGCCTGGGCCGCAACGCAACCGCCGGCCCGGGTTGCTCAGCGGTGGACCCTACGGCCTGGCCACCGCAGCCAAGCCGCGGCTGGCGACTGCCGGCACCCGTCTGCCGGGCTGCCGGCACCTGGACGCTGGAGCAACGAAACGCCCGCGGCACGCCAGACGAGCTCGTCACCTCCGGCACGCCGGTCCCTGAGCTCCGGTTCTTCGCCGGCGCGGCGCTTGACCTGTCACAGCTGCCCAGCCGCTTCCCCTGGCTGCTCGTGACACCCGACGGGCAGCTCACCCATGCACGCCGAGGCGGCACGCGCAGGACGCGGTGATGGGGACGTCGGCCTGGGCGGCCGCGAGGTTCAGCTGCTGCCTGATGACGCCGGCCAGGTCGGTCTTGCCGAGCCGGACCAGGCACTCGTGGTAGCCGTGCAGGCTCCACACGTTCCTGGGATGCTGGTTCGCCCTGGGCAGGGTGTCGTCGAGGCCCAGGTCCGCCCGGTAGACGGCCTCCGCCTCGGCCACCTCGCCCTGCTCGAGCAGCAGGGCGCCGTAGGCGTGCCGCACCGGCTGCATCCAGCCCCACGGCTCGTCATAGGGCAGGCCGTCGTCAAGCTCGATCGCCCGGCGCAGGTGCCCGAACGCCGTGCCGTAACGGCCTGCCCGGTACTCGTACTCGCCGTCCAGCATCGCCGCGGCGACGGCCAGGATGTCCAGGCAGGTGTTGTTGAACACGGTCCGTGAGGCGGGGACCCTGGCGACGGCCGCGGCCAGCAGGCGGCGCTGGTCGTCCGCCTCGTCGAGCCGCCCGGTCGAGGCGAGCGCGACGCCCTTCGCGTAGTGGGTCATGGCGGTCGTCACGCAGTACAGGTCCTGGTCGCCGGGGAGCGGCGTGTCGATGATCTCCTGCCAGCGGCCGAAGCGGATCAGGGCGTGCAGCTTCATCGGCAGGAAGCCCTCGAGCCAGTCGGCCATCGGGGGCACCTCGACCCGGAGCAGCTCCTCGGGCAGGGCGGCGGCGAGCTGGCCGGCGGCGCTGAGCGCGGTCTCGGCCTGGCCGAGGAACATCGCCCCGTAGATCTTGAAGTGATAGTTGTGCGCGCGGTACAGCGTGTAGAAGTTCATCGCGCCCTCGCGCGCGACGAACCTCTCGTCGGCGGCGATCGCCACCGAGTTGGAGGCGACGACGCTGCGGTAATCGCCGCACAGCACATCGATGTGGGTCGGCATGTGCTCAAGGTGGCCGCCGTCCGGGACCAGTCCGCGCAGCCAGTCGGCGGCCCGCAGCGCCCGTTCCGGCTCCGGCGACATCTCCATCAGGTGGATGTACATGTGCAGCAGGCCAGGATGCGACCTGCCGCCGGGCTGGCCGAGCGCCCGCTCGAGCACGTCCATGGCCTCGGTGGTGTGAGCGCCGGGCGCGGGGCGGCCGGACCTCAGGTCCCACATCTGCCACGGGGTGACGTTCAGCAGCGCGTCCGCGAACAGCGCGGCCACGTCCAGGTCGCCGGGATGGGCGGCATAGGCGTCGCGCATCGCGCGGGCGTAGGCCTCGTTCCACTCCCCCGCCGCGACGGGCGGCCCGGCAGCCGGGAAGCGGGCGGCCATCGCCCGCACCAGGCTGGCCTCGGCCGCGCTCGCCCCGTCGAGGCAGTCGGCCGCCCGGCGGACGGCGGCGTGGCCGCGCTCCAGGGACCGGGACAGGTCGACCGGGTCGAAGGCCTCCCACGGCTTGTTGTAGTTGGGCCCGATCGCGTAGGCGACGCCCCAGTGCGCCATCGCACACCGCGGGTCGGCCTCGATGGCGCGCTCGAAGCAGCGCACCGCCTCCTCGTGGTTGAACGCGTACGCCCAGGTGAGCCCGTTGCTGAAGGACCGCTGTGCCTCCGGCGACGAGGTGCTGACCGGCCGGCCGTGGCCGCCGAGGTCGAAGTAATCAGGCATGGCCGCAAGCACCGCCCCGATCAGATGCGCTCGAAGTAGCGGATCCGTTCCCAGTCGGTCACGCACTCATGCTCGAACGCCTCGAGTTCCTGCCGGCCGAAGTTGACCAGGTGCTCGTGCACCGCGCTGCCCAGCGCGGCGCGGGCCAGCGCGCTGCCGGCGAAGAGGTCGAGCCCGTCGCGCAGCGTCGTCGGCACGGCAGCGAGCTCGCGGTCGCTGTAAGCGTCGCCGTCGTAGGGGTCGCCGCAGTCGATCCCCTGCTCGATCCCGTCGAGCCCGGCCATGACCGTGGCGGCGCAGGAGAGGTACGGGTTGACGTCGGCGCCGGGCATCCGGTTCTCCACCCGCAGCGACTCGCCCTCGCCGACCACCCGGTAACCGCACGTCCGGTTGTCGCGTCCCCAGGTGACGGCCGTGGGGGCGAACGACGCGCTCTGGAAGCGCTTGTACGAGTTGACGTTCGGGGCGGACATCCACATCAGCTCGGCGGTGTGCACCAGCAGGCCGCCGAGGAACGAGCGGCCCAGGCCGGACAGCTCGTGCGGCGACGCGGCACCGGGCATCTTCGGGTTCCCTCCGGCGTCCCACACGCTGGCGTGGATGTGGCACGACGACCCGATCTCCGAGATGGACGGCTTGGCCATGAAGGTCGCGGTCCACTCGTTGAGCTGCGCCATCTCCTTGACGCCGTTCTTGTACAGCGCGTGACGGTCGGCGATCTCCAGCGCGTCCGCATAGCGCAGGTTGATCTCCTGCTGCCCGAGCCCCCACTCCGACTTGGAGAACTCCACCTCGATCCCCGCGGCGTTCATGTGCCGCCTGATCTGCTCGATGAAGTGGTCGTTCCGGCTGGACTGCAGGATGTGGTAGTCGGCGCGGTAGTAGGTGACCGGCTCCAGCTCCTGGTAGCGCCGGGCCCACGCCTCCGCGGGCGGCGTCCGGTACAGGTAGAACTCGAGCTCGGTGGCCATCTTGAAGGCCAGGCCCGCGGCGGCCGCGCGCTCCACCTGCCGCCGCAGGATCGACCGCGGCGCCACGTCGAC
Organism: Streptosporangiaceae bacterium; assembly: GCA_030038015.1. Lineage (GTDB taxonomy): Bacteria > Actinomycetota > Actinomycetes > Streptosporangiales > Streptosporangiaceae > JASHPR01. Next base: position 3,355 of record JASHPR010000268.1, on the reverse strand, counting down.
CAGCTCGTCGCCGTCCTCGGCGTAGGCGTCGCAGATCACGATCGCCGTCGAGCCGAGCCAGGGGACGGCCCGGAACGTGGACAGGTCGGGGACCATGCGGAAGTCCGAGAACCCGGTGCGCCAGTTGCTCAGCTCATAGCCGGGCCGCGGGTCCATGTCCATGTCGACGACGAAGAGGTAGAGCGAGGCGTGCAGCCCCTCGGATCGCAGTGCGGTCTTCAGGAAGCTCTCCGTAGTGACCCGCTTGCCCATCAGCCGGCCCCACAGGTCGGGGACCACGCAGAGCACGGTCTCGATCTCCTCGTCCCGCAGCCGCTTCTCCACGGCTGCCCGCTGCTCGTCATCCATGCGGCTGGTCCCCTTCCTCAGGACGTCTCGAAGTAGCGGCGCTGCTCCCACTCGGTCACCTGGCCGGCCTCCCACTCGCGCCACAGCCTGAGCTCCACCTCGCGCGAGAGCAGGTAGTGGCCGACGAACGCGCCGCCGAGCAGGCCGGGCGCCACGGCTGAGCCCCGCAGCGCGGCGACCGCGTCGGCCAGCGTCGCCGGCAGCCGGGGGAACCGTCCGTCGGCGAACGCGTCGCCCGCCGCAGGCTCCGGTGCCTCCAGCTTCCCCGCGATGCCGTGCAGCCCGCCCGCCAGCATCGCGGCGATCGCCAGGTACGGGTTGACGTCGGCGCCTGCCCGGCGGTGCTCGAACCGGGTGCCCTTGGCCGATCCAGTGATCGCCCGGATCGCCGCGGTCCTGTTGTCAACCCCCCACGACGCGGTCGCCGGGGTCCACGTTCCCGGCTGCAGCCGCCGGAACGCGTTCACCGACGGGTTGAACACCGCGGTGAAGTCGGCCATCGTCGCGAGCTGGCCGGCCAGGTAGTGGCGGGCCAGCGGCGACAGCCCGCCGTCCGGCGACGCGAACGCGTTGCCGCCGTCGCGCCAGAGGCTCTGGTGGAAGTGGCAGCCGGACGTCGGCGCACCGGTTCGCCACTTCGGCATGAACGTGGCGACCAGGCCAAGCTCGCCGCACAGCTCCTTGAGGTACGCCTTGGCCCTGGCCGCGTGGTCGGCCGCCTCCAGCACCGGCGCGTGCGCGATCGCGAACTCCACCATCCCGTGGCCGAGCTCGGTGTGCACCGACTCGATCGGGATGCCGACCGCGGCCATGCGCTCGAAGAAGGCGTGGGCGAGCGGGCGCATCTCGCCCAGGCGGAGCGAGCTGTAGGCGTTCATCGTCCGGCCCAGCGGCGATGGGGCATCCTGCCCGTCCGGCTGGCGCACCACGCAGAGCTCCCACTCGGCCGCGAACCTGGCCTCGAAGCCTAGCGCAGCGCACCGGGCAGCCACGGCGCGCAGCACCGTGCGCGGGGCCACCGGGAACAGGGCACCGTCGGCGCCGTGCAGGTCGCACAGCACGGCCACCGTGCCCTCGCACCAGGGAAGCTGCCGGAGCGTCGCCATGTCGGGCCGCATGACGAGGTCGGGATAGCCGTTCTCCGCGGACGACACCAAGCTCTCGTAGACGTCGTCGGCCTGGGTAAGCCCGAACATGATCGTGCACATCGCGGAGCCGGACGCCGAGAGCGCCTTCGGCACCGAGACCAGCTTCGCCCGCAGCCCCCCGTCCAGGTCCGGGACCTCCAGCTGCACCAGCCGCGCGCTGGTGATGGGCCCCGTGCCGCCGGTCATGCCCGCCGCCTCGGTCATGCCAGCGCCAGGGTCCAGCCGCCGTCGACGACCAGGTCGGTGCCGGTGATGAACGAGGCGTCATCCGACAGCAGGAACTGGCACGCGGACGAGACGTCCGCGACGGTCCCCAGGCGCCGCAGCGGCGTCCGGTTCGCCATCGCCGCGGCGCGCGCCGGGTCCTCGTCGTAGAGCGGCTGGATCATCGGGGTGAGGATCGCGCCGGGGCAGATCGTGTTCGAGCGGATCCCCAGCGGCCCGTACTGCAGGGCGATCGCCCGGGACAGCGAGATCAGCCCGGCCTTCGAGACCTGGTATGCATCCATCGGGCCGTCCGCGGTGCGCAGCCCGGCCACGCTGGCCACGTGCACGAACGCTCCCCCGCCGGTGCGCTGGACGAGCGGCAGCGCGTGCCGGCAGACCAGCATGGCGGCGGTGAGGTTGACGTCGAGCACCCGCTGCCAGACCCCTCGGTCGATGGTGGCGACCGAGCCGTCCCGGTCGAACCATCCCACGCCCGCCGCGTTGACCACGTAGTCGAGCCGGCCGCAGGCGGCGTCGACCTCGGCCAGCGCCCCGGCAACGCGGCCCTCGTCGGTGATGTCGAACTGCCAGTTTTCTATTGAACGGGTAGCCGCGTCCGGGCCGGGCGCCGGCGGCTGCTTCACGTCGACCGCGAACACCCGGGCGCCCGCCCCGGCGAGGTCGGCGGCGATCTGGTAGCCCATGCCGCCGCCGGCGCCGGTGACGAACGCGACCCGGTCCCGCAGCGCCCACCGTGGTCCCATGCTCAGCCCGGGATCTCCGGCAGGGTCTGGCCGCCGTCCACCACCAGGCTCTGCCCGGTGACGAACGAGGCCAGGTCGGAAGCGAGGTAGAGCACGGCGCCGCCCACGTCGCCGGGCTGGCCGAGCCGCTTGAGCGGGATGAGCGCTTTCATCGCCTCGATGGCCTGAGCGCCGAGGTCGGCGAGCCCTTCGGTGCTGATGCTGCCCGGAGCAACGGCGTTGACCGTGATGCCGAACGGCGCGACCTCGATCGCCGCGGTTCGCATGAACCCGTCCATCCCGGCCTTCGATGCCCCGTAGTGCGCGAGGCCGGGATATCCGGTGACCGGCCCGGTGATGCTCGACACGAGGATGATCCGGCCCGCCGGGCTCCGCTTCAGCAGCGGCAGGCACGCCCGGAACGCGAAGAACGTGCCTTTGAGGTTTGTGTCGTGGACCAGGTCCCAGTCAGCCTCGGTCATCTGCTCCAGCGGCACCTCGGGATAGACGCCGGCGTTGTGGACCAGCACGTCCAGCGAGCCGAACTGGTCGCGTGCGAAGCCCGCCGCCGACTCCATGTCCGGCAGGCTGCGGACGTCGGCCGTGGCGAACCGGCACGGCGAGCCCTGTGCCGAGATCTCCTCGGCGACCTTCTCGCCGCGAACCGCGTCCCGGCCGGTGATCACGACCTGGGCGCCGGCGGCGGCGAGGACCTCGGCGATGCCCCGCCCGATCCCCCGCGTTCCCCCGGTGACCAGCGCCGTCCGGCCCGCGAGCAACGCGGGGACGCGAACCGTCGTCATGCGCTCATCCACCCCTCCCGCCGCACCGGGTGACCGGCCGCCAGCATTCCGCCGCACCGGGCGGCCGGCCGCCAGCCCCCGCCGCACCGGGCCACCGGCCGCCAGC
>JASHPR010000267.1 GCA_030038015.1 Streptosporangiaceae bacterium | reverse complement strand
CCGATTTAGGGCCAATCTCTGTCCAGACCGAACGCCATTCGGCGCTGCGCCCGCGCCGGGTTCCGGCCGGTCATCCCGGCAGCCGCAGCAGCGACCGGGCGCCGTAGCATGCATGCTGGGGAGGAGGCGTGCGTGCCCGCTGCGGTGCTCCAGATCGGCGAGCGCATCCGCGCGGAGCGGGTCGGGAGGGGGATCAGCCTGCGCAGCCTGGCGCGCAGCGTGGGTCTGTCGCCGAGCCTCATCTCCCAGATCGAGACCGGCAAGTGCCAGCCGTCGGTCAGCACCCTGTACGCGATCACGAACGTGCTCGGCGTCTCGGTGCAGGAGGTGTTCGGTGAGGCCGGGATCGCCGCCGGGTCCGGCCCCGTGGCCGCCGGCCAAGTGGCGGTGGGCGGGGCGACGGCCGCGCTGCAGGCCGGCGGGCCCCCGGAACCCGGAGGGCCGGTGGTCTGCCCGGGCCAGCGCGATGTTCTCGAACTGGACCTGGGGGTGACCTGGCAGCGCCTTGGCCGCGTGCCCGGCAGCCATGTCGACTTCCTGCTCGTCACCTACGCGCCCGGCGGCTGCTCGTCACCGGCGGGACGGCTGATGCGGCACGCGGGCACCGAGTACGGCTATCTCATCCAGGGCGGGCTGGTCGTCACCCTGGGGCCGCGGTCGCACCGGCTGACGCCGGGCGATGCGGTCAGCTTCGCCTCGGCGACACCGCACTCCTACCGCAACGAGGGAACGGTCCCGGCCATCGGCGTCTGGTTTGTCGCCGGGTCCGACGGCGCGTAGGACGGCAGACGCAGCGTTCAGTATTTATTGACGCTGACCGCCGGGCGGCTCTTAACTGAAGGCCGAGCCGAGAGTGAGGTGGCCGTCGATGGCGATACGCACCTTCGGGGCTAACGCGGTGGACTGGGAGGAACGGGTCGACCTGGCCCGGCTGCGCGACGAGCGCCTCGCCCGGCTGCGGGCGCAGCTCGAGCGATCCGAGCTCGGCGCCCTGCTCAGCTTCGACTTCGCCAACATCCGCTACATGACCGCGACCCACATCGGGACCTGGGCCATGGACAAGCTGATCCGGTTCGCGGTGCTCCCGCGCGGCGGGGAGCCGGTGGAATGGGACTTCGGCTCGGCAGCCCGGCACCATCAGCTGTACAACCCGTGGCTGGATCACACCCCGGGGCCGCCCACGCCGGAGGGGGCCAGGCAGACCGGGGCGCGGGCCGGCATCTCCACGCTGCGCGGGGCGTTCCACCCGGAGGCCGGGATCGCGCAGGACGTGGCCCGCAAGGTCGCCACCGTGCTGCGCGAGAACGGGGTGGCGGACGAGCCGCTCGGCGTCGACGTGGCCGAGATGCCCGTGCTGGCGGCGCTGCGCGCCGAGGGCATCGAGACCGTGGACGGCCAGCAGGTGTTCCTCGAGGCGCGCCGCACCAAGACCGCCGGCGAGATCTCCCTGCTGGCGCAGGCGTGCGCCATGGTCGACGCCGCCTACACCGAGCTGTACGAGTTCCTGCGGCCCGGGGTGCGCGAGAACGAGTGCGTCGGCCTGGTCAGCAAGGTCCTCTACGATCTCGGCAGCGAGTACGTGGAAGGGGTCAACGCGATCTCGGGTGAGCGCTGCTCCCCGCACCCGCACGTCTACTCCGACCGGCTGATCCGCCCCGGCGACCCGGCGTTCTTCGACATCCTGCACAGTCACCTCGGCTACCGCACCTGCTACTACCGGACGTTCGCGGTGGGCAGCGCCTCGCGCGCGCAGCGCGACGCGTACGTGCGCTGCCGCGAGTACATGGACGCCGCGATCGCGCTCGTGAAGCCGGGGGCGACCACGGCGGACATTGTGTCGCTGTGGCCGCGGGCCGAGGAGTTCGGGTTCCCCGATGAGACCGCTGCGTTCGCGCTGCAGTACGGCCACGGCGTCGGGCTGTCCATCTGGGAGAAGCCCATCTTCAGCCGGCTGGTGTCGCTCGATCACCCGGAGCCGCTCGAGGAGGGCATGGTGTTCGCGCTGGAGACCTACTGGCCGGCCGCCGACGGCTGGTCCGCGGCCCGGATCGAGGAGGAGGTCGTGGTGACCGCATCGGGGTGCGAGGTCATCACGAAGTTCCCCGCCGAGGAGCTGCTCGTCGCCGGGCGCAAGTACTGGACCGCTCGCGGGGCGCTCGACACGCTCAGGGAGAGCCAGTCGCACCTGAACACGGCGGCCGGCCGGGGTGAGGCCGGCGGCGCGGCGGGAGGCGGTGCGGGGGCCGGCGGCGCGGCGGGAGGTGCGCGGTGACCGCCGGGGCCGGCACCGATGCCGGGATCACGATCGGCGCGGACGAGCTGCTCGGGCTCTACGAGCAGATGGCGGTGATCCGCGGCACCGAGAAGGCGGCGCACGACCTGTTCCTGGCCGGCCTGGTCAAGGGCACGACCCACCTGGCCGCGGGCCACGAGGCCGTCGCGGTCGGCGCCAGCGCCGCGCTGCGGCCCGATGACTACGTGTTCGCCACGTACCGGGGCCACCATCACGCGATGGCCAGGGGCGCGTCGCCGGAGGAGTGCCTGGCCGAGCTGATGAGCAAGGGCACCGGGCTGTGCAAGGCCAAGGGCGGCTCGATGCACCTCACCAAGGCCTCCACCGGGATGCTCGGCTCGTACGCGATCGTGGGCGCTCACCTGCCGCTGGCGGCCGGCGCCGCCTGGTCGGCCCGGCTCCGCGGCAGCGGCCAGGTCGCGGTCGCGTTCTTCGGTGACGGCGCCACCAACATCGGGGCGTTCCACGAGACGCTCAACCTGGCCGCGGTGTGGTCGCTGCCGGTGCTGTTCATCTGCGAGAACAACCTGTACATGGAGTACACGCCGATCGGCGAGGTGACCGCGGTCGCCAACCCGGCCGCCGACCGGGCGGCGGCGTACCGGCTGCCCGCTGAGATCCTCGACGGCAACGACGTCGCGGTGGTCAGGGACGCCGTCGCGCGGGCCGCCGAGCGCGCCCGCTCGGGCCAGGGGCCGACGGTGCTGGAGGCGAAGACCTACCGGCACTTCGGGCACAGCCGCACCGACCCGGCCAGCTACCGGCCCGAGGAGGAGGTCAGGGAGTGGCTGAGCCGGGACCCGCTGGACGTCGCCCGGACCCGGCTCGAGGCGCTGGGCGTGCCCGCCGGGTCCGTGGCCGCGGCCGGCGAGCGGGCCGCCCGGATCGTCCGGGACGCGGTGGCCGCGGCCAGGGCGGCCCCGGGGCCGGACCCAGCGGAAGCGATGACCGACGTGTGGGCGGACGGAGGCTCGGCGTGGCGGACGTGACCGGCAACGCGACGGCGACCGGCCAGGCGGCGGAAGCGCCGGCCAGGCCGGACGTGATCAGCTACCGGGAGGCCGTCGCCGAGGGGATCGCGCGGGAGCTGCGCCGCGACCCCTCGGTGGTCTGCCTCGGCGAGGACATCGCGGCCGCCGGCGGGGTCTTCAAGACGACCCAGGGCCTGCTGGCCGAGTTCGGCAGGGAGCGGATCTGGGACACGCCCATCTCCGAGCAGGCGATCCTCGGCGTGGCGATGGGCGCGGCCATGACCGGCATGCGGCCGGTGGCCGAGATCATGTTCTCGGACTTCTTCGCCTGCTGCTGGGACTACCTGGCCAACGAGATCCCGAAGATGCGGTACATGACCGGGGGACAGGTCACGGTCCCGCTGGTGGTCCGGACGGCGAACGGCGGCGGCCTGGGGTTCGGCGCGCAGCACTCCCAGGCCGTGGAGAACTGGGCCCTGGCGATCCCGGGGCTGAAGATCGCGGCACCGTCGACGCCTGCCGACGTGATCGGGCTCATGGCCGCCGCGATCCGCAGCGACGACCCCGTGGTGTTCTTCGAGCACAAGGGCCTGTTCGCGAGCAAGGGGCCGGCCGCGCCCGAAGGGCACGTGACCGAGCTCGGCCGGGCGGCCGTGGTGCGCGAGGGCAGCGATGTCAGCCTGGTGGCGCTGGCGGCGACGGTGCCGCTGGCCCTGTCCGCCGCCGAGCGGCTCGCCGCCGACGGCATCTCGGCCGAGGTGATCGACCTGCGCTGCCTGGTGCCGCTGGACATGGCTGCCGTGCTCGAGTCGGTCGGGCGCACGTCCCGGCTGGTGGTCGTGGAGGAGAACCCGTACCAGGGCGGGTGGGGCGGGACCGTCGCCTCGGTTGTCGCCGACGAGGGCTTCGAGCTGCTCGACGCGCCGATCCGCCGGGTCGCCGCGGCGTGCGTCCCGCTGCCCTTCGCCGATGTCCTCGAGGAACAGGTGATCCCGACCGTGGACCGCGTCACCGGAACGGTTCGCGCCCTGGCCGCCTACTGACCCGTTCCGGCCGCGGTGAGCTGCGCTGTAACATCCACACGCCTCCAGGCGGCTTCACACTGTGGTGAGCCGGTCCGGCGCGCGGCAGGCAACGGCGCCCGCATGACCGCGCGCGAGTGTTAAGGGGCCGCGGCGGTAATGGTTCGTGCCCTGTCGCATTGTTACGTGTATGTCTCAATCTGATCCCAAAGCCGGTTCGGAGGTTTCCGGAGCCTAGACGTGGATTGACCCTGGTCGTACCGTGTCGACGGGACGCATGTCGTACAAGCGTGCATGCCGGAGCGCGAGCGTCCCGCAGTTCGGCGTGCCAGAAAGCAAATGAAAAGGGGCCGTGGTCATGGGGTCCACCCCAGGGCATCGACGCAGATGCAGTTCCGCGCTACGCAGGAGAGTGCTTGCGATGGCCGCAGGCGCGGCAGCACTGGCAATGGTCGCTGCCGGCTGCGCAACTACCTCGTCGGCGGTGGGTACCACGCCGGTCAGCGGCGGCACCGCGACTTGGGCGGAGCTGCCATCGGACACGCCCAACTACATCTTCCCGTTCACGAGCAGCGCCTACATCAGCGTGAGCAACCTGGAGGATTTCAGCTACATGCTGTACCGGCCGCTGTACTGGTTCGGCACCGGCGCGGCGCCCACGCTGAACCCCTCGCTGAGCCTGGCCAACTACCCGACCTTCAGCGGCACGAAGGTCACGATCACGCTCAAGCACTACATGTGGTCCAACGGCCAGCCGGTGACCGCGCAGGACGTGATGTTCTGGCTGAACATGCTGACCGAGGTTGGCTCCCTCGACTGGGGCGCCTACACCGGGTTCCCGAACACCGAGGTCAGCAACATCACGGTGGTCAACTCCACCACGCTGACCATGACCATGGACAAGGCGTACAACCCGAAGTGGTTCGTGTACAACGACCTGAGCCAGATCACCCCGATGCCGGAGGCCTGGGACCGCACCGCGTCCGGGCCCAGCCACTGCTCGACGGTGGCCGCCGACTGCGCGGCGGTGTACAGCTACCTGAACAGCCAGTCCATGGACCTGGGCACGTACGCAACGTCGCCGCTGTGGGGCGTCGTGGACGGGCCGTGGAAGCTGACCGCGTTCAACGCCGACGGCCGCCTGACGATGGTGCCGAACAAGTTGTACTCCGGGCCGGTCAAGCCCCACCTGTCGGCGTTCAAGGAGGTGCCGTTCACCACCGACGCGGCCGAGTACGACGTGCTGCGGTCGCCAAGCGCCGCCACCAAGATCGACGTCGGCTATATCCCGACCCAGGACCTTCCGCGCAAGGCCATCAGCGCGGCGGTGGGCAGCAACCCGCTGCCGGGGTACTACCTGGCCCCGCAGATCACCTGGGGGGTCAGTTTCTACACGGTGAACGAGCAGGACTCGATCTCCGACCACGGCGCGATCTTCAGGCAGCTCTACTTCCGGCAGGCGCTGGCGTACGTGATGAACCAGACCGCGGACCTCGAAGGGCCGCTGAAGGGGTACGGCGTGACCCA
>JASHPR010000266.1 GCA_030038015.1 Streptosporangiaceae bacterium | reverse complement strand
GGCGGTCAACATCCTGAGGTAGCCGGCGGGCGTCAGCCCCGGCCGCGCACCGCAATGTCCCTGCTGGCCTTTAGTTACCCGTTGGTATTATACTGTAAGTTACCGGCGAGTAATTTGCCGGCCAGGGCGGGGAGGCACGCATGGGTCACTACAAGAGCAATCTCAGGGACATCGAGTTCAACCTGTTTGAGGTGCTGGGCCGCCAGCACGTTCTGGGCTCAGAGAACTTCCCCGAGATCGACGAGGAGACGGCGCGGGGGATTCTCGACGAAGTGAACCGGCTTGCCACGGGGCCCATCGCGGAGTCGTTCGCCGCGGCGGATCGTCACCCGCCGGTGTTCGATCCGCACACCTCGACGGTGCGCATGCCCAAGGCGTTCAAGAAGTCATTCCAGGCGTTCCAGGACGCGGAGTGGTTCCGCCTGGAGCTGCCGACCGAGCTCGGGGGCTCGCACAGCCCGCGCTCCCTGCACTGGGCCGTGGCCGAGCTGATCCTCGGGGCCAACCCGGCCGTCTGGATGTACGCGAGCGGCGCGTCCATGGCCCACGCGCTGTGGCGCATGGGCACCCCGGAGCAGAAGCGGTTCGCCGAGCGCGCGATCGAGCGCCGGTGGACGTCGACGATGGCGCTGACCGAGCCCGACGCGGGTTCCGACGTCGGCGCCGGGCGCACCCGGGCCATCCAGCAGCCGGACGGCACCTGGCACATCGAGGGCGTCAAGCGGTTCATCACCGGCGCCGAGCATGACATGTCGGAGAATATCTTCCACCTGGTGCTGGCCCGCCCCGAAGGCGCGGGCCCGGGCACCAAGGGGCTGTCGCTGTTCCTGGTGCCCAAGTACCTGGTGGGACCCGACGGCGAGCTCGGCGAGCGCAACGGCGTGTTCGCGACCAACGTCGAGCACAAGATGGGGCTGAAGGCGTCGACCACCTGCGAGCTGACCTTCGGCGGGGACCGCCCGGCGGTCGGCACGCTGGTCGGTGACGTGCACGACGGCATCAGGCAGATGTTCGTCATCATCGAGTTCGCCCGGATGATGGTGGGCACCAAGGCGATCGCCACGCTGTCGGCCGGCTACCTCACCGCGCTGGATTTTGCACGCAGCCGGGTGCAGGGCGCCGACCTCATCGAGCTCACCGACAAGACCGCGGCCAGGGTCACGATCATCCGCCACCCGGACGTCCGCAGGCTGCTGATGCTGCAGAAGGCCTACGCCGAGGGCATGCGCGCCCTGGTCCTCTACACCTCGACCTTCCAGGACGCGATGCAGATCGCCGAGGCGCAGGGCAAGAACGACGAGCTGGCGTCGGCGCTCAACGAGCTGCTGCTGCCGGTTGTCAAGGGGGTCGGCTCCGAGCGGGCCTACGAGATGCTCACCCACTCGCTGCAGACCCTCGGCGGCTCCGGGTTCCTGCAGGACTACCCGATCGAGCAGTACGTGCGGGACTCGAAGATCGACAGCCTCTACGAGGGCACCACGGCCATCCAGGGCATGGACCTGTACTTCCGCAAGATCGTCAGGAACGAGGGGAAGGCCCTGGGCTACGTGCTCGGCCAGGTCAGGGAGTTCGCCGCGGCCGAGGGCGGCAACGGCAGGCTCAAGGCCGAGCGCGCCGCCCTGGCCAAGGCGGCCGACGACGTCGAGGCGCTGGTCGCCACGCTGCACGGCTTCCTGGGCGGGAGCATGCAGCAGCCCTCGGAGATCTACCGGGTCGGCCTGAACACCACGCGGCTGCTGCTGGCGCTCGGCGACCTGATCATCGGCTGGCTGCTGGGCAGGCAGGCGGAGATCGCGCTGGCCCGGCTCGACGAGGCGGAGCTGGCCGGGCCCGACCGGGCCTTCTACGAGGGGAAGGTCGCGGCCGCCCGCTTCTTCGCCGCCACGGTCCTGCCCAGGCTGGCGCTGGAGCGCCAGCTCGCCGAGGCCACCACCCTGGACCTCATGGACCTGCCCGAAGAGGCGTTCTAGCCAGGCCAGCGCCACCGGCCCGGACCCACCGGTTAACGGGGAATCCTGTCAGTCAATAGAGCTGACAGGATTCCCCGTTGTCGTGATCACGCCCGGGCGGCCGGGTGCGCGAGCTGGATGTTGCTGGTCATGACGTTGTTGATGCGTATGCCTGACGTGCCGAAGAGGGTTCGTCACCAGGCAGCCTGAGCCGCTCGGCGCACCGGGGCATGAGTTAGGCCGGACCCGGCCCGTTGCGGTAGTTGCGGACGAGGGGCAGGAAGAGCTCGTCAATGATCGACTGGATGCGTGCGGGCTTCAGGGGTTCGAGGTCCATGAGCAGGTCGTGGCGCACCAGGTCGAACGGCATGGCGAGCACCGCGGAAGGGATCCGTTCCAGGTCGATCTCGCCGCGGTCATGGGCGCGCTGGTAGATGGCGCGAACGCGCCAGAGCCCCTGGTCGCCAATGATCCGTTCGCGCACCTCGGCAGGGGTGAGCCCGGTGCCGGCCAGCAGCCCCGAGAAGGCTGTGGCCGCAGCGATGGCGACGAAGGCGGCGCGGGCCTCGCCCATGCCGGTCAGTGCGGCGAGGAGGTCGCCGCGCAGGGTGCCGGTGTCGGGGACGTCGACCGGGTGGCTGTTCCGGTAGTGCTCGAGCGCGGCGAGCACGAGCTGGTCCTTGTTGGCCCAGCGGCGGTAGAGCACCGCGATCCCGGATCGTGACGATCTCCAGCTTCCTGCTCGCCGCCGTCGCTACGGTCCCGTTCGCGCTTGCCGGGCCGGGCACGAGCCTGTGGTGGCTGGGAGCCGTGCTGCTGGTCCGGGGTCTGGGGATCGGGGCGGTGCTGATCCCGCCGATGTCGGTCGCCTACCAGGACGTCCAACCGGCAGGCATCCCGCACGCCACCATGAACACCCGCATCGCCCAGCAGGTCGGTGCGTCGTTCGGCACCGCGATCGTCGCCGTCGCCCTGCAGTCGCTCCTCGACCACGGCGCCACCGGCGCCTTCCAGGGCGCGTTCTGGTGGGCGATCGCCATCGCCATCGCCGCGGTCATCCCCGCCATCGCCCTCCCGGCCAATAAGCCGGCCTCCTGCAGCTAGATCTCGTACTGGATCGCTGCGCGCCCCTTCGTGATCGGCGTGATCACCTGCTCGACGACCGCGCGGTGCGCCGGGTGGCCGCGGTAGCTGAGATAGCTCTCCACGTCCTCGAAGTCCGCGACGACGGCGAAGTCGACGTTGCCTTCGGCGATCCCCGCGCTCGGCCCGATGTCGAAGGAGCGGAGCCCGGTCATCAGCGGCGGCAGCGCCTGGAGCTCTTTCGTCACCTGTTCCTTCTGCTCGTCGGTGGCCTCGCTGATCCATGTGAACAGCACCACGTGCCTGATCATGGCGATCCCTTCATGTGGCGGCGGAGAGGGTCAGGACCAGGCGAGCATCCGCAGCGGATCCTCCAGCATGGCGCCGACGTCGCGGAGCACGGCGGAGCCCAGGTCACCGTCGACGATGCGGTGGTCGAAGGACAGGGCCAGCGTCGTGACCTTCCGCACCGCGAGCTGTCCCTCGTGGACCCAGGGTGCATCTTTGACTTGCCCGAACGCCAGGATCGCGGCTTCGCCTGGCGTGAGGATGGGCGTGCCCGTGTCGACGCCGAAGACGCCGACGTTCGTGATCGTGATCGTGCCGCCGCGCAGGTCGGCCGGGGTTGCCTTGCCCGCCCTGGCGGTTTCGGCGAGCTCGGCGAGGGCGCGGGCGAGACCGGGCAGCGAGAGCGCATGCGCGTCCCTGATGTTGGGGACGACCAGCCCGCGGTCGGTCGCGGCGGCGATGCCGAGGTTCACGTAGTGCCTGACCACGATCTCCTGGGCCTCCTCGTCCCAGGATGAGTTGATCATCGGGTGCCTGGCGACCGCGACCATCAGCGCCTTGGCGACGAGCAGCAGCGGCGACACCCGGATCCCGGCGAACTCGGGCAGCGAGCGCAGCCGCGCGGTCGCTGCCATCGTCTCGGTGACGTCGATCTGCAGGAACTCGGTGACGTGCGGCGCGGTGAACGCGCTGCCTGCCACCGCGGCCGCGGTGTGCTTGCGCACGCCGCGGATCGGGATGCGCTCCTCACGGGCCACCGCGGTCACCGGCGCGGGCTGGGCAGGCGCGGTGGCCGGGGCGGCGGCGGC
>JASHPR010000265.1 GCA_030038015.1 Streptosporangiaceae bacterium | reverse complement strand
CCAGGATCTCCCCCGGCCCGGTCTGCGTGCCGATCGGGCGCACCTCGTCGCCGGTGGGCAGGATCGTGACGACCGGGGCCCGCCGCACGCTGACGTGCGTGGCTCCGGCGGCCACGGCGGCGGCAAGGTCGACGGCCCGCAGGCGGTGGCCCTCGGGCAGCAGCAGCTCTGCGGCGGAAACGTCCTCGCCGACCGAGCGCACGTGCTGGTAGGGCGGCACGGCGGCGCGCAGTTCCGCGGCGCCGCCGACGTAGTGCACGTGCTCGCGCATGACCACCGCGTCACGCCCGTCGGGCATGGGGTCGCCGGTGTCCACCACGTCGTAGCTGCCCGGTTCCAGGTACACGGGGGTGGTCTCGCCGGCGCCAAGGGTGTCGGCGGCGCGCACCGCGATGCCGTCCATGCCGGCGGCGTCGAACGGCGGCGAGGAACGGGTGGCCCAGACCGGCTCGGCGGTGACCCGGCCCGCGGCGTCCTCGACCCGGACCAGGATGGCGGGCAGCCGGGCCGGGCAGCCCGCAGCGGCGCGTGCGCTGCGCCAGGCGTCAAGGGCGCGGGCGGGCGGGAGGTCACGGATGAAGGGGCTGTCGGACATGCTGCTGCTTAACCGTACAGGGTGACCTCCACCTCGGTGCCGGCGTCCAGCCCGGTCGCCTCCTCGGGGATGATCACGTACCCGTCGGCCGCGGTGAGGACCGACAGCAGCGCCGACATCCCGAACAGCGGTGTGGCGCAGCCGCCGGCCACCCGGACCTGGACGACGTCGAGCCGGCCGGCGGCGGACGCCACGTCGCGGTCGAGCCGCGCCCGCACGGCCGGCTCCGGCGGCGGGCTCGTGCACCCGCCGGTCAGCCGCACCAGCGGCATCCCGACCAGCCGGAAGATGACGAGCGCGGAGCGGGGGTTCCCGGGCAGCCCGATGACCGGCACCCCCGCGCAGTCGGCCAGCAGCGTCGGCTTGCCGGGGTGGATCGCGAGCCCGTGGCACCAGATGCCGGGCTCGCCGAGGCGGCCGACCGCGGCGGCGGTCTCGTCACGTGCCCCGACCGAGGAGCCGGCCGAGATCACGATCAGGTCGCTGCCGCCGATCGCGGCGCGCAGCGCGGTCTCCAGCAGGCCGGGGTCGTCGGCGACGATCCCGCCCTCGGCAGGCTCGCCGCCCGCCTCGGTGACCAGCGCGGCGAGCGCGACCGCGGTCGCGTCGCGTACCTGCCCGGGCAGCAGCGCCTGGGTGCCCGGCGGGACTACCTCGTCGCCGGTCGAGAAGATCGTCACCCGGGGGCACGCGTGCACCGACACGCTGGTCACGCCGGCCGCCGCCAGCATGCCCAGGTCCTGGGCGCGCAGCGGGCGGCCCGCGGGCACCAGGCCGGCCCCGGCCGCCGCGTCCTCGTCGGCGCGGACGACACCGTCGCCCGGCGCCACCGGGCGGACCACCTCGATCGTGCCGGACGCCGCCTCGGCCGTGTACTCGATCATCACGACGGCGTCGGCGCCGGGCGGCAGCATCCCGCCGGTCGGCATGGCAACCGCGGTGCCCGGGCCGACCGCCACGTCGGGCGCGGCGCCCATCCGCACCGCGCCTGCCACGTCAAGGTAACCGGGCAGCCCCTCGGACACCCCGTAGGTGTCGGCCGCGCGCACCGCGTAGCCGTCCACGGTCGAGCGCGCGAAGCCGGGCAGCGCGTGCGCGGCGGTGACCGGCGCGGCGGGCACGCGGTGCAGGGCGCTGGTGATCGGGATGGTCTCGGCCGGGGTGCGCCGCTGGGGCCGGAAGCCGGCCAGCGCCTCGGCCAGGGTCCTGGTGGCGAAGAACTCCCGGCCCCCGGACGCCCCCCGGGGCGCCGGCGTCACGGGCTCCGTCGCTGCTCACCCCGGTCGGCCCGGCCGGGCTGGCCGGCCCGGCTGCTCAGCCCGAGCACGCTCACCACCGGGCCCAGCGCTACCTGGCCGAGCCCGCAGATCGAGGTCCGGCGCAGGGTCTCCTCCAGCTCGCGGAGGCGCCCGTCCACCGCGGCGGTGCTGCCGCCGTCGGCGAGCACGCCGCTGAGTAGCTGGTGCGCCTTGGCGGAGCCGACCCGGCAGGGCACGCACTTGCCGCACGACTCGTCGCGGAAGAAGCGCAGCACGTTCGTTGCCGCGGCGAGCAGGTCCGTGCCCTCGGCCATGACCACGAGCGCGCCGGAGCCGAGCATCGACCCGGCAGCCGCCAGCGCGTCGAAGTCGAGCGGCACGTCGAGCTGGTCCGGGCCCAGGAAGTTCGATGAGGCCCCGCCCGGCTGGATCGCGCCGAGGGCCCGCCCGCCGCTCACCCCGCCGGCCAGCGTCAGCAGCTCCCGGGCGGTGGTGCCCAGCGGCACGCAGTAGACCCCCGGCCGCTCGACGTGGCCGGAGACCGCGAAGAACTTCAGCCCGCCGCCGCCGCGGGTGCCCTGCTCCTTCCACCAGCCGGCGCCGCGGGTCACGATGACCGGGACGTGCGCCAGCGTCTCGACCGAGTTCATCAGCGTCGGCTGCCCCCAGAGCCCGTACACGCCGGGGAACGGGGGCTTGTTGCGCGGCTCGCCGCGGTGGCCCTCCATGCACTCGATCAGCGCTGACTCCTCACCGAGGATGTAGCCGCCCGGGGAGGTGAACACCTCGACCGACAGCCGGCGCCCGCTGCCCGCGGCGTCCTCCCCGACCAGCCCGGCGGCGCGCAGCGCGTCGATCTCGCGGCGGACCACAGCTTCTTCCTGGCCGTACTCATGCCGGATGAATACCCAGCCTTCCTCGGCTCCGACCACTGCCATGCCGGCCAGCAGCCCCTCGAGCACCAGATGCGGCTGCTCGGCGAGGATCTGCCGGTCCTTGAACGTCCCGGGCTCGGACTCGTCGGCGTTGCAGATCGCGTACTTGGGCGTGGCCGCCTGGGCCGCGACGAGCGCCCACTTCCGGCCGGTGGGGAAGCCGGCCCCGCCCATGCCCCGCAGGCCGGAGTCCTGCAGCGCGGCGATCACCTGCCCGGGGCTGATCTCGCCGGACAGCACGCCCCGCAGCACCGCGTACCGCCCTTCGCCTGCTCCCTGGTAGGGGTCGTTGGGCCAGGGCGCACCGCCGGCGTAGGCGCGGGGCACCGGCTCGGCCCTGTGGCCGGTCCTGGCCGCCGTGACCAGCGCGTCTGCGTCGTCGGCCGTGGCCGGGCACTCGTTGACCGCCACCGCGGGGGCGGCGTCGCAGCGCCCGAGGCAGGACACCTCGGCGACCTCCACATCGGCCTGGCCGGCGTAACGTTCCCGCAAGCCGGCGATGCGCCGGCCGGCGCCCTGCAGCCAGCAGGACAGGTCATGGCAGGCATGCAGCGCCACCGCGGGCGGCGGGCTGGTGCGGAAATGCGGATAAAACGAGATCAGCCCCTCGATCTCGTACAGCGGCCGGTGCACCTCCCGCGACAGGGCCTCGAGCTCCTCGCGCGGCAGCCAGCCGACCCGCTCCTGGATGGCCCGCAGCGCCGGGATCAGGCTCGGCCCGGGGAACTTCCCGGCCCGCGCCTCGACGCCCGGCGCCCGGGCCTGGGCGCGGGCCATCAGCGCCCCTGGGCCTGCGGCGCGGCCTCGCGGGCGGATCCGGCCCGGCGCGGCCCGGCCGCGGGCTCGATCCGCACCGCGCAGAACTTGAACTCGGGGATCTTGCCGAACGGGTCGATCTCGTCGATGGTCAGCAGGTTGGCCGCCGCCTCGCGGAAGTGGAACGGGATGAAGCAGCTGCCGCGGCTCTCCCGGTAGGAGAAGCGGGTCGCCAGCACGATCGTGCCCCGGCGCGAGGTCACTTTGGCCGGCTGGCCGTCGGCCAGGCCGAGCTCCGCCGCGTCGTCGGGATGCAGGTACACCTCGGCCCTGGGGCTGATCGCGTCGAGGGCGTAGGACCGGCGGGTCATCGAGCCGGTGTGCCAGTGCTGCAGCAGCCGGCCGGTGGAAAGGATCATGGGGTACTCGTCGCTGGGCAGTTCCCTGGCCGGCATCCACTCCGCCGGGACCAGGTGCGCCAGCCCGTCGTCGGTCTTGAACTTCTCGCCGAACATCACCACGGTGCCGTCGCTGTGCTCGGGGTCGGGGTTCGGGTACAGCTTCCCGGTGGCGCCCAGGTTGTCGTAGCTCAGGTTGGCGTAGTTGGGCATGACCGCGACGA
>JASHPR010000264.1 GCA_030038015.1 Streptosporangiaceae bacterium | reverse complement strand
GGGGCGCCCGGCCGCGGGAGCGCGCAGGGCCGGCCACCGCGCCGCGAGCGCCCGCCCCACGTCGGCGAACTGGCGGGCGCGATGCACCTGGGACCGCCAGTCGCTGCCGGTCGCCCGGTGCGCCAGCGGGACCTCGACCTCGGTGACGCGCATGCCCTTGCGCAGCAGGTCGATGGTGAGCCCGGTCTCCGCGCCGAAGCCGGGCGCGAGCGGCCTGGCCGCCTCGAACGCGGCGCGGGTCAGGCAGCGCTGCCCGTTCAGCGGCTGCGCGGGACGCCATCCGGTGGCGCGCCGGATGCCCGAGCCCGACAGACCGACCACGAAGCCATGGCCGCCCCGCTTCGCCCGGGTGCTGAACACGGCGATCGTCATGTCCGCCCGGCCCGCGCGCACCGGCTCGATCAGCGGCGCTGCCGCGGCCGCGGTCCCGCCCAGGTCACCGTCAAGGAACAGCAGGTGATGCGGGCGCTCCCGGCCCTGGCCGGCCTCGAGCAGGCGGACGGCCTCGGCGCCGGTCTCCATGGCCGCGGCCTTGCCCCGGCTGCGGGAGTGCCGGAGGACCGCCGCCCCGGCCGCCTCCGCCGCGGCCGCGGTGCCGTCGGCCGACCCGTCGTCAACGACGAATACCAGGTCAACGCCGGGCAGGCTGGCCGCCGCTTTCACGGTCGCGGCGATCCGGTCGGCCTCGTTCCGCGCAGGGATGACCACGGCGGCATCGCCTTCCGGCGGCATCGCTACTGCCCGGCCGCCTTCGCCGGGTCGTCCAGCACCGTGAACACGGTCTCCAGCCCGGTCACGTGCAGGATCTTCCTGATCGCGGGGGGCGGAGCGGCGAGCTCCAGGTCGCCGCCCTGCTCGCGCGCCCTGCGATGGGCGGCGAGCAGCACGTTCATCCCGGTCGAGTCGCAGAACTCGACTCCCGACATGTCCACGACGACCTGGACCGGGCAGTCCCCGGAGAGCACGGAAACCAGCTCGCCGTGCAGCCGCGGCGCGGTGTAAAGGTCGATCTCGCCGCCCAGCGACATGATGGTGCGACTGCCCTGAGACCTGGTCGAGACCTTTAGCTCCACGTGCGGCACCTTACCGGGTTCGGGGTGCCGCCGGCCAGATGGGCAGCCGGGCGCATGACCGGCCGCCCAGCGCGCATGGCCGGCCGCCCAGCGCAGGCCCAGCCGCCTGGCGCGCAAGCCCAGCCGCCCAGCGCACATGGCCAACCCGCTTTTCCGGCGGTGCGGTCGTGCGCCAAGCTTGATGACTACATCTCCTCATGGAGCCGGAGCCTCGGATGCACTCTCAGCCAGGCCAGCCTCGCCGGGGCGGCGGCAGGCGGGTCGCCGCCGAGCCGCCCGGGCCGGCGCACGAGGCCCCGGCGGCTGACGGGCGCGCCGAGACTCTCCGCCAGTACCTGGAGACCGTGCAGGCGCGCACGCAAGGCGCCGCGTCCTGGCTCAAGAGCAGCAGCCACTTCGCTCAGCTGCTCAACCGGGACGGGTTCGTCCCGGTGACCGCCAGGTTCACCGCCGGGGACCTGGCGTTCCTGGCGGGCGCGCGGGAGGAGCTGCTGAGGTTCGCCGAGCTTGGGCTGCGGCTTGCCGAGCTGCACCAGCCGCAGGAGGCCAGCCCGCTCACCAGCGATCCGGGCAGCCAGTTCCAGCGGTGCCGCAGCTGCATGTGGCGGTGGCCGTGCCCGACGTTCCGCATCCTGGAGGAGGTGCTCGCGGGCCCGGATCCGGCCTGACCGCGCGGGATGATGAAGCCGCGGCAGATTAGCCGTACCTTGGAGCTATGGGCAGACTCATCCTGGGGCTCGTGGCCGCGTTCATCGTGATCATGCTGGTGCTTGCGCTCGTCCACGTGCTCTTCTACTACGCGTTCTTCATCGCGCTGGTCGTGGTCGCAGCCTTCGCCATGTTCAAGATCGGCCGCTGGTCGGGCAGGCGGCGCAGCCGGCAGCTCTAGCCGGCCGGCGCCAGCTGCCCGGGCAGCCGCCCAGCCAACCCGTGCGGCTGGGTCACGGGCTCACCCGGCGCGGCCATGTCCCGCCGGGTGAACTCGCCCGCTGGCGTGCCCGCGTCGGGTGACGCGGCCGGGTCCCTGGCCACCGGGCAGGCCATGCACCGCGGGCCGCCGCGCTGGCTGCCGAGCTCGCTGGCGGGCACCGGGATCACCCGGATTCCCGCGGCCTCGAGCCTGGCGTTTGTCTCGGCGTTCCGTTCATGGCAGACGGCGATCCTCCGGTCGATCGCCAGCGCGTTGCCCCCGTCATCCCACTGCTGCCGGTGCGCCGTCACCGGATCCAGGCCAGTCTCGATGACCTTGAGCCGGTCGATCCCCATCGCCTGCGCGGCGGCCTCGAGGAACGGCTGCGGCCGCGAGACCCGCATGCCGTCGGCGCGCGGGGTGATGGTGTGCGCGGTCAGCGTGAAGGCCAGCCTGGGATACATGATCACGCTGTCCACGTCGACCACCGTGCACACCGTGTCCAGGTGCGCGGCGGGCCCGAGCCGGTCGAGCGGCACCGCGAGCACCGTGTGCGCGAGACCGGCGTCGAACACCCGCCGGGCCAGGCGCTCCGCCCCGGCCGCGGTGGTCTTCCTGCCGACACCCACCGCGATCACACTCGGCGCGAGCAGCAGCACGTCCCCGCCGTCCACCTGCTCAAGCTCCGGCCCGTACAGGCACTTGGTGCCGGCGAACCTCGGGTGGTGCCGGTACACCACGCCGAGGATCTCGGATTCTCTGTGCCTCCCGGCCCCGGCCATGCTGGTGACCGCGACCCGGTCGCCGATCCAGACGCTGGAGTCCTTCATGAACGTGAGGTTCGGCAGCGGGTCGATGACGAAGTCGTGCCGGTCGAGCAGCTCGAAGACCACGCCCCGGCCGATCGTCAGCTCATCGGGTGTCAGGCCGGCGATCAGCACCTGGGCGAGCGCCTCGGGGTCCAGCCGGTCGAGGTGGCCACGGAGCTGTGTCCTCAGCTCATCGCCCAGCGCGGCGCTGGCAAGGACCGAGGCGATCGCCTCATCCCTGGCCGGGGCGTACTCGAGCGCATCCTGCAGCAGCTCGGTCAGGTACAGCACCTCCACGCCCTGGTCGCGCAGCACGCTGGCCAGGACGTCGTGCTCCTGCTGGGCGCGGCCCGCCCACGGCAGCACGTCAAAAAGCAGCCGGTCGGCGCTGCGCGGGGTGAGCCTCCGCAGTTCCAGGCCCGGCCGGTGCACCAGCACCGTCCTGAGCCGGCCGACCTCGCTGTCGGCGCCATGCGCATGGCCCACGATTCCCCCCGCTGTCCTGCCGCGTCCCCGCCGGGAAGCGCCTGGCACCCGCGCTCGCCGCGTCCCGTAGACGCGGCCCCGCGACCCGTGCAGGCCTGGCCGGACGCCTGGAGGGAGTATCACCGTTCTGGCAGCTGATTACGCACGCGTCAGGACGTCGCGTTATCTGTTACTCACTGAGAGTGAGAACTGCTTCCGCCCTCGGTGCGCGCGGCGCGGGAAGGACCGCCCAGACCGTGAGCCCGAAGTCGCCGGCCCGGACACCCCAGGTGCGGGACAGGCGCTCCACGATCCCGAGACCGCGGCCGCCCACCGCGGACAGCGATGCGTGCGTCTGCCGGGGGCGGGTTGGGCTGCCGCCGTCGCTCACCGCGACCTCCACCGACTCGCCGGCGACGCTCCAGGTCACCTGCACCCGTGAGCCGGGCAGCGACTGGGCGTGGCGGATCGAGTTGCTGAGCAGTTCGCTGATCACAAGCGCCACGTCGCCGATGGCGGAGCCGAACACGCCGACGGCGGCGAGGTCGGCGGCGAGGCGCCGCCGTGCAACCGCCACGCTCGCGGGCGTGGCCGGCAGGAGGACGATGCTCGCCCCCCTGCCGCGGCGCTCTGCAGATTGAACCATCGCGAGCGGGATGCCCGCACAGGCAGCGCCGAAACGCGGGCGCGGAGCCGAGTGCGCCGCTCAGCGGGCGCCGAACCGGACGGGCGCCTCGCCGCCGGAGTTCAGCCGATATCATGGGCAACTCCGCGGTGCTGGTGGCCATTTGCGCTTGCCCGGATCCAGCGAGGCGGGGACGACGTCATAACCCATCATCACGGCGACGATCTGCCCGGCAGATGCTGGGCAGACGCTGGACAGGTGAAACCATGAACCGTGCAGGCCGCAGCAGGCCGGGCGAGCTGGAGGCCGCCGAGGCCCGGCCCGTGTACGCCGGCGGCCCTGGCGGTGTCAGCGAAGCCGGCACCGCGCCCGAACTGGGTGTCTCCGGCGAAGGTGCCGCCGGCGAACCCGGTGCCTCCGGCCAGCCGGCGGGCACCCGGACAAGCCTGCCGGGCCCCGGCCCGCGCGGCGCCGGGGCGCCCCCCGGGTGGCTGCGCGGCACGGCCGCCCGCCCGGTGACGGCACACCTGGCGCTGCTCGTCGTGTACCTGGCCGCCGGGATCGCCCTGACCTGGCCCCGGGCGACGTACCTGAGCAGGCACCTGCTGCCGGAGACCAGGGACGTGTCCGGGTATGTGTGGGACCTGTGGTGGACCGCGCACCAGGTCGCCCACCTGGGCAACCCCTGGTTCACCAGCCGGATGGCCGCCCCGGTCGGCATCCAGCTCGGCTTCGACACCACGATGCCGCTGGCCGGCCTGATCATGACCCCGGTCACCCTCGTGTTCGGCCCCAGCGCCTCGTTCAGCCTGCTGACCCTCCTCCTGCCCGGCCTGCTGTGCTATGTGATGTACCGGGCCGCCCGGCTCTGGCTGGCCGCGCCCGGCGCGGTCGCCGCCGGCGCCCTGTTCGGCCTGTCCTCCATGCTGGCCTGGCAGGACTGGGAGCATCTCAACATCGCGCTGGGCACGCTGTTCCTGCCGATGACCCTGGAGGCCGCGGTCCGGCTGCGGCGCAGGCCCGGCGTCCGCCAGGGCGTGATCCTCGGCGTGGTGCTCGGCGCGAGCGTGCTGGTCAACCAGGAATCGGCGGTCATGGCCGTGCTGCTGGCCGCGGCTGCCCTGCTGCCGTGGCTGGCCCGCCGCCCGGCTGCCGCCCGGCTGCGCGTCCTGGCTGTGGGCGCCGTCACCGCGGCGGTCGTGGCGAGCCCGCAGCTCGTCGCCATGATCCAGCAGGCGGCCGCGGGCGGCGCGTCGGTCAGCGGTCACGTTCTGGCCCATACCGGCAAAAACTATGGCGTGGGGCTCTTCGACCTGTTCGCGCCGTCACAGCGGGTGGCGTCCTACGGCCTGGCCAGCATCGCCAGCGCCGCGGCGGGCGCCGACGGGCGCACCGGCGAGGGAATGCCGATGTACGGCGTGATCCTCACTGTGCTCGCGCTGTGCGGCCTGGCTGCCGCCTGGCGGCGGCGCAGCGCCTGGCAGCTGGCCGCGCTCTGGCTCGGCTGCTCCTGGCTCGCCCTCGGCGCGGTGCCGTGGATCGGCGGGAAGCCGTATGTGCCGTTGCTGGGCAGCTGGTACGGCGAGCGGGTGTCCCTGATCATGCCGTACACGTGGTTCATGCGCATTCCGTGGCTGTCCGACCTCAGGGAGGCCGACCGCTTCGCCCTGATCGGGCTGGTCGGCGCGGTCCTGCTGGCCGGCGCCGCGGTGGACTGGCTGTTCCGCCACGCCCGCCCGGCGGTCGCCGTGGTGGCTGCTTTCGCGCTGCTCGAGGCGGGCTGGTCCGGAAGCCCGAGCATCCGGGTGATGCGGACCGCGCTGCCGGCCCTGGACCGCCCGATCGCCGCCGACCATTCCGATTCGATCGTCGTGGACGCGCCGTTCGGGCTGCGCGGCGGGGTCCCGCTGTACGGGGGGCAGTTCGCGCCGCAGTCGCTGGTGCTGGCCACCGCAGACGGCCACCCGCGGGGGGTGTCCTATACCTCATGGGTGCCGGCCGCGACCATACGCGGGATCAAGAAGCACCCGTTCTACATGCTGCTGGTCAGCTCGTCGAATTACATCGCAGGCACGCCGGTGGTGCTGAAGGCCACGCCTGCCCAGCTCGCGGCGGCGAGGAAGGACGCCCGCCGCATGGACGTCGGCTGGGTGCTGGTGTGGACGAGCAACCCGCTCATCGCCAAGTACCTGACCGCCACGGGGTTCCGGTTCGACTACCGGGCGGACGGCGCGGCCGTCTACCGGCCGGCCAGATAACCGCCTGACGGGAACCTGGTTGTACGCCGGAAGCCGCCCCAGGACGGCATGCGCCGCGCCGTTCCTGGCCGAGTCAGTCGGCGGGCCTGGCGGGAGGGAGCAGCGCCGGCCCGGGCGAGCCATCGCCGAGCAGGCCCTCGGCAGCGAGGCCGCGCACCAGGCCGCGCAGGCCGGCGGACAGGCCCGCACGCTCTTCCGCGGTGAGGGCCGCGAGGATCCTCTCCTGCCGCGACTGCCAGGCGTTCCACAGCCGGGCGGCCACCGCCCCGCCCTCCGCGGTCAGGTAGAGCCGCACGTAGCGCTGGTTGCCCTCGTCCCGCCCGCGCCGGACCCAGCCCTTCCGCTCCAGGCCCGCGGCCAGGCGGCTCACCGTGCTCTTCTCCAGGCCGAGCAGGCCGGCCAGCTCACCCTGGGCGATGCCGCGCGCCTTGACCAGCTCGATCAGGGCCCGCGCTTCGGAACCGGACAGCTGGGGGATCTCGGCCACGGGCGCGGCGCCGCCACCCGGGCTGCCCGCGGCGCGGCCATGACGGTCGCCGCTGGCCGGGCCTGCTGCGGGCCCCGCATCCGCCGGC
>JASHPR010000263.1 GCA_030038015.1 Streptosporangiaceae bacterium | reverse complement strand
GGCCGGCCGGCGGCGTGCGCGCCGTCAGCCCCGTCAGCCCCCGCCGCGCCCAGCGTCCCGGGCAGCACCTCGGCCAGCACCTCGGCCAGCACCTCGCGGATGATCGCCCGTACCGCGTCATGGTCCGCCCCGGTGCTCACCGGGCTCGCCCGCTTCGGCCGGCGGTCACGACGGGCTCCGGAGCGCGTCTTCGGCGGCGTCGGCGGCCTGCCGCACGTCCGCCTCGGAGCCGGACAGGTACACCCGCCCCGTCGCGCCGATCATCCGGTAGTCGACGATCTTGATCCTGGCGGCCTTCTCCGCCTCGTTCGCGGCCAGGATGGCGTACGAGGCCGGCTGCATCTCCAGGACGAACAGCGACTCGCCGGCCAGCGCCATCGAGCCGATCTTGTTGCGGTTGATCAGGAAGGCGTGCTGCGGGTCCAGCATCGTGATGATCCTCGACGCCAGCACCTGCGGGCGCGTCGCGTCCCGTGCACTCGCCCCCAGCGACTCCAGCACCGCGGCGCTGGCGGCCCGCACCTCGTCGGTGCCCCCGTGGATCTCCAGGTAGCCGAACTGGCGCTCCACCACCAGCACGCCGGCCCGCACGTTCGCGTGCTTGAGCGCGACATCGGTGAGCGGCTCGATGCCCAGGCCCGGCGCGATCTCGATGATCTGGGCGGCGACGTTGCTGCGCGGCAGGCTGCCCCGGATCCACGTGCCCAGGTAGCACATGGTCTGCGGCTGCAGCCGGTTGAGGAAGATGAACGACCGCAGCTCAGCCACGGGAGCCCCCGGCAAGCTGGCTGAGTTCCTCGATCACCAGCCGCCTGATCTCCTCGCGGAGCGCGGTCATGTCGTGCCGGGCGAGCCCCGCGTCCCCCGCGCCCCCCGCGTCCCCGGCGTTCCAGGCGGGTTGCGCCGGTGCGGGCACCGGGGGCGGCGTGGCACCGGCACGCTGCGCCCCGGCCATGTTCGACGCCTGCGGGTAGGGCGGGACCGGCCCGGCCGGCGTTTCCCAGGGGATGAGCCCGGAGAAGTTGCCGAACGGCTCCGCCGGGTCGCTGTTGTACGCCAGGCGCGTCCACTGCACGAAGTGCTCGGGCCGGAGGTTGTCCGCCACCGACGAGCCGCCGAAGAAGCCGGTGCCCACGGTCATCGACGGCGGCAGGTTGGTCTGGATGCCCGCGCTGCCCAGGCTGTTGCCTACGTTCACGGAGACCCGCAGCACCTCGACAGCCGCCCCGAACTCCATGATCGTGCGCGGGTCGCTGCTGTGGATGGCGGCGGAGTGGCCGCGGCCGCCGATCCGCAGCACGGCACGGGCCGCGTCGATGCCGCGCCGGGCCGTCGGCACCCTGACCAATCCCAGCACCGGGCACAGCTTCTCGTGCGCGAGCGGCTGCTCGGGGACCACCAGGTCGAACGGCGCGAGCAGCACCCGGGTGGTGCCCGGCACCCTGATGCCCGCCTCGCCGGCGATCCACGCGGCGTCCTTGCCCACGAAGCGGATGTCGAACCGGCCGCCGGGGAACAGCGCCGCGGCGATCTTGCTGGCCTGCGCCCCGTCGAGCAGGAACGCGCCCTCCCGCTTCAGGTGCCGCAGCAGTGTGCCGGCCGCCGCCTCCTCCACGATCAGGACCGACTCGTTGGTGCACAGGATCGAGTTGTCGAAGCTCTTGCTGTCCGCGATGCGCTTCGCCGCCTTCGCCAGGTCAGCGCTGGCGTCCACGAGCACCGGCACGTTACCCGGGCCCACCCCGATTGCCGGGGTGCCCGAAGTGTACGCGGCCCGCACCACGGGCACGCCGCCGGTGGCCACGATGACCTGGGTGCGGTCGTCGGTCATCAGCGCGTTGATCAGCGGCACCGACGGCTCGTCCACCACCTGGATGACCCCGTCGGGCGCGCCGGCCGCGACCGCCGCGCCCGCCAGGGTCCTGGCGGCGTCTGCGCAGCACTCCCGGGCCAGCGGGTGCGGGCTGATGACGATCACGCTGCGGGTCATCAGCGCCAGCAGCGCCTTGAAGAACACCGTGGCGACCGGGTTGGTCGACGGGGTGAGGGCGAGCACCACGCCGGCCGGCCGCGGCACCTCGACCATCTTCGCCGCCGGGTCGAACCTGGGCGTGACGTAGTCATGCCCGGCGTAGGTCTCGACGAGCCCGGTGCTGCACGCGACGTTCTTGATCACCTTGTGCTCGGCGACGCCGAACCCCGTCTCCCGCACCGCCCACTCGGCGTACTCGCGCGCCTTCGCGGCGCCGGCCTGCGCCGCCGCGTGCACCACCCGGTCCACGGCCGGCCTGTCGTAGCGCGCGAACGCCCGCGCGGCCCATTCGGCCCGCTGCAGCATCGCCCGCGCCCTCGGCACCCCCGCCGGGTCGGTGAGCAGGTCGGCCGCGGCCTCGGTCACGGCGCCCTCCGGCCCGAGCGGGCGTCGGCGGCGGCCCTGCCGACGGCCACCTCGACGCGGTCCAGCAGCTCCTCGCTGAGCGAGGGGGTCATCAGCACGCCGGGCTTGAACTGGAGGACGCGGGGATCGAGGGTGGAGAAGATCGCCCACACCCCGGTCTCGTAGAGGCGCTTCATGACGAACTTGGCGCCCTGCGGGTGGTCGAATTCCAGCCCCATCACCAGCCCGTCCTGGCGGATGCCGGTGAACCAGTCCGGGTAGAGGCCCTGGATCCGGCGCAGCCCCTGGCCGGTCAGGTCGGCGATGTAGTGCACCATCGACCTGATCTCGGGCCGGCACGTGATCTCCAGCGTCTTGAGCGCTGCCACGCAGCCAAGTTCGGCCCCGCCGAAGGTGGACATGTGGCCGAAGCCGTCCTCGGTCAGCCAGCCCGCCGCCTGCTCGCTCACCAGTACGGCGCTGATCGGGTACATCCCGCCGGAGATGCCCTTGCCGGTCACCAGGATGTCGGGCGCGACGCCGTGCTTGGTGATCGCCCACAGCTCGCCGGTGCGCATCAGCCCGGTCTGCACCTCGTCGGCGATGTACAACGCGCCGTACCGCTCGCACAGCCGCTTGACCGCGGCCAGGTAGCCCGGGGCGGGCAGCGGGAACCCGTACGTGGCCGGGATGGTCTCCATGATCACTGCCGCCACGTCGCTGCCGCGCAGCGCCTCCTCCATGGCGGCAAGATCATTGAACGGTACGTGTGCGAACTCCTCTGGCTGGTCGGCCAGGAACAGCGCGGCGAACCGCTCGTCGCCGGTGGCGACGGCCAGGCCGGTGTGCCCGTGGTAGGCCTTGGCGATCGAGACGATCTTGCGCCGCCTGGTCGTGTGCCTCGCGGTCTTCAGCGCGATGTCGATGGCCTCGCCGCCGCCGCTGCCGAACACCACCTTGGTCAGGCCCGGCGGCGCCGTGGTGACCAGCGCCTCGGCGAGGGCGGTGCGGGCCAGCGAGGGGAAGTGGTGGTTGCCGATGTCGAAGTGCTGCATGGCCGCGGTCACCGCCGCCGCCACCTCGGGATTGCGGTGGCCCAGGTTGTAGGTGCCGCCGTTGAGGTGCACGTCGATGAGCCGCTTGCCCTCGACGTCATAGATGAAGTAGCCCTCGCGCCGGTCGATGACCAGCGGCACACCCGAGTCGATCCAGAACTGGGTCTTGTCCGGGTTCCAGAACTGCTTCGACTTGGCGAGCATCTCGCCCTTGGACGCGAAGGTGATGAGCTCCTCGGCCACAGCACACCTCCGCACCGGCCCGTTCGGGTTCAGCCAAATAGCATTCCGTCTGAACCGATTAGCGTCAAGAGGTCGGCAATCGGAACTGGCGGGCCAGACCGCTAACCTTGCCGCGCTCGTCCGGTTCGTGGGTTCATCAGGCGAAAAGCCTTCGGGAGCAGCTTCCGGCTGCGGACGTATCCGTCTATTGTCAACTCCCAGCCGGACCTTAAGGGCTAACGGAAAGCAGACCAGACTCAAGGGAGCGGATCGTGAGCACGCCGCCGATCCCCGCCAGCAGCGGCGATTTCGCCCGATGGTGCGCCTCCGAGGGCATCCATACCGTGGTCGCCGGCGCCGGTGACACGCACGGGATCTGGCGCGGCAAGCGGCTCCCCGTGGCGGACTTCCTGGCCAAGATCGGCCCTGGCGTCCCGTTCAGTGACGTGATCCTGGTGCTCACCCACTCCGAGGACACCGACGAGGGGCAGGAACTGGTCGAGCCGCCGGGCGGCGAGGCGTACCCGCTGTACTTCCCGCGCAAGGAGCAGGGGTTCCCCGACATCTTCGTGCACCCGGACCTGGCCACGGCGCGGCGCCTGCCCTGGCATCCCGGCACCGTGGGCGTGCTCGGCGACTTCCGCCTCCCCGGCGGGGCGGCGGTGCCGCTCGACCCGAGGACCGTGCTCGGGCGGCTGATCGAGCGCGCCCGCTCGCACGGCTTCGACCCGAAGATCGGCATCGAGTACGAGTTCTACATCTTCCGCGGGGATCTCGCCGCGCTGCGGGAGTCGGGCTGGCGGCTGGAGCCGATCCGGTCCAGGCCCTACACCTACGGCGTCTACGGCGGCAGCCTCGACGAGGACCTGATCGGCGCGATCCGCCACCAGCTGGCCGCGGCAGGGGTGCGGGTCGAGGCCTGCAACCCGGAGACCGGGCCCGGCCAGTTCGAGCTGAACATCCACTACGGCGACGCGCTGAAGGCCGCCGACGACGGCATCGTGTACAAGAACGGGATCAAGGAGATCGCGGCCGCACGGGGGCTGATGGCGTCGTTCATGGCCAAGCCCCGCCGGGACTGGGCCGGGTCTTCCTGCCACATCCACCAGTCGCTCTGGGAAACGGGCACGGGCGCCAACGCGTTCTCCGGCCGCGACGTCGGCCACGGGCTGTCCGAGCTGGGGCGGCACTACACCGGCGGCCTGCTGTCCACCCTGCGGGAGTTCACCGCGCTGTTCGCGCCAACCCCCAACTCCTACAAGCGGTTCGCGCCGTACTCCTGGGCCGGGACCAGCGTGAGCTGGAGCTACGAGAACCGTTCCACCGGGATCCGGGCGATCGCCGGCCACCCGGACGCGGCGCGGCTCGAGCACCGGCTGCCGGGCGCGGACACCAACCCGTACATCGTGATCGCCGCCTGCCTGGCCGGCGGCCTGCACGGGATCGAGCAGAAAATCGAGCCGGCCCCCGCCTACGAGGGCGACGCCTACGCCGCCGGCCAGCTCGAGTCGGTGCCCCAGTCCCTGGAGGAGGCGCTGGACCTGCTGGAATCCAGCGCGGTCGCCAGGGAGATGCTGGGCGACGACTTCGTCCAGCACTACGTCGTGATGAAGCGGTTCGAGGCCGGGAAGTACCGACAGCAGGTCTCCGAGTGGGAAGTCCGCCGCTACGTGGAGATGGCCTGATCCGGCGGGGCCCGCCACCCCACCGCCGTCGTCAGTGTGTTGCGGATGCCGTCGTCAGTGTGTGCGGAAAATGCTGCCAGAGCAGCATTTTCCGCACACAGTCCGCGGGGCTGGGCCGGCCGGGCGCGGGCTGGGCCTGCGGTTGCCCGGGGCTGGCCGCGGGCGCACGGGGCCGGGCTGGCGCAAGACCGGGCCAACCTTGACCCTGATGGGCAAAGGTATGATACTCAGACCAAAGGCCTTGTTTGGGGGGCGTGCGAGCCTGTGGCTGGGGCGTTGCGGGCTTGTTGGGGAGGTCGCATGGCGGCAGGCGGAGGCGTCGAGTTCGGGTGCGTGATCGCCGCAGCCGGCGCCCCCGGCGCCAGCGACGCTGACCTGTACCGCGGCATGCTGGCCGACTGCGACCGCTACGCGCAGCTTGGCTATGGCACCGCATGGGTGCTCGAGCACCACTTCAGCGACTACTTCCCGACCCCGGATCCGGCGCTGCTCATCGCCCACCTGGCCGGCCGGTACCCGGAGCTGAGCTTCGGCGCGTGCGTCATCGTCACGCCGTGGCACCACCCGCTGCGGCTGGCGGGCCAGATAGCGATGCTCACCGAGTTCACCGACCGTCCGCTGCACCTCGGCCTGGGGCGCGGCACGGCGAAGCTCGAGTTCGACGCGTTCGGGCTGGACATGGGCGAGGCGCGGCAGCGGTTCGCGGAGACCTGGGAGATCCTGCGGCGGGGGATGACCGGCGAGCCG
Source organism: Streptosporangiaceae bacterium (assembly GCA_030038015.1). GTDB lineage: Bacteria > Actinomycetota > Actinomycetes > Streptosporangiales > Streptosporangiaceae > JASHPR01. The sequence continues at coordinate 7,993 of JASHPR010000263.1, read as the reverse complement.
TTCAGCTACGACGGCACGCTCCGGCCCGTCGCGCAGCAGGTACGGATCCGGCCCGCGCCGCGCACCGGCCAGCTGCACTTCTACGGCGCCGTCGCCAGCCCGGACAGCGCGGGCATCATGGCACGGCTCGGACTGCCCCCGCTGTGCAACACGATCGGCGACATCCAGCAGCAGGCGCGGGCGCTGCGGGCGTGGGAGGCGGCGGCCGCCGAGGCCGGCCAGGGCACCGCTGGCGTAACGTTCCCCATCATGATCGACTGCATTGTCGAGGACAGCGACGAGGAGGCGATCAGGGAGGCGTGCCGGTACAAGCCGCGCTTCATGCAGGCCCAGATCAACCACTACGCGCCGCACGCCACCGACTGGGTGAACACCCCGGGCTACGAGGCGTGGCAGCGGATTTTCGCGGGCATGGAGCGGAGGACCCGCCCGGAGGGCATCGTCCCCTGGTGCGAGTGGCAGCTCATCGGCTCGGCAGACACGGTGCTGCGGAAGCTGCAGGCCTACGTGGACATCGGCTTCAACCACATCATTCTGCACTTCGCCACCCCCGGGATCCCGGTCGCCGCGCGGCACAGGTGGGCAGCCCGCTTTGCCAGCGACGTGGCGCCGCGGGTCGGCCAGCCCCGGTCCGCGCCCGCGGTCAGCGGGCAGGCGCGGTGACCCGGCATCCGGGGCGCGGACGCGAGGGAGAGGAACAGCCCATGACACGGCAGCTGCGCGCCAACGACGTCACGTTCTCGGTGGACGAGGCGGGAAGCGGCCCGCCGGTCGTCCTCATTCACGGCTGGACGATGAGCGGCCGGTTCTTCCGGCGGCAGCTCGAGGGCCTCTCCGGCAGGTTCCGGGTGATCGTCCCCGACCTGCGCGGGCACGGCGCCTCCGAGAAGGTCCTGCACGGGCACACGGTGCCGCAGTACGCCGCGGACCTGCACGCGATCCTGGCGGAGCTCGGCGTCCAGCGGCCGGTGCTGGCCGGCTGGTCGATGGGCGCGATGGTGGGATATGAGTACCTCCGCGCTTACGGCAGGGACGCGGTCGCCGGCCTGGTGATCGTCGACCAGCCGCCCTCGGACTACGCCTGGGACGGCTACGAGTTCGGCGTCTTCACCATGGACGCGCTGCGCGAGACGAACGAGCAGCTGCAGCAGGACCAGGCCGCCGTGGTGGCCGACTTCGCCCAGCTCATGCTGCACAAGCCGGACAATGAGACGCTGGCATGGATGACCGCCGAGATCCTGCAGGTCCCGCCGGTCATCGGCAGCACGATCCTGCTCGACCAGACGCTGCGCGACTACCGCGACTTCCTGCCGCAGATCGATGTGCCCTCGCTCGTCCTGTTCGGCGAGGACGACAAGCTCACCAGCCCGCGGGCGGGTGCGTACATCGCCGACCGCATTCCCGGCAGCCGCCTGCAGACGTTCGCCGCGTCCAGCCATTGCCCGTTCTGGGAGGAGAGCGACGCGTTCAACGACGCGGTCGCGGCGTTCGCGGCGGAGCTGCGCTGACGCCCGTGAACAGCCGGCCCGGCCGACGGCATGACGCGGCCATGCCAGGCCGAACACCGAAAGATACGTCCGCCACAACGCAACGCCCGGTCCCGGCCGCGACAGACGCGCCGGCCACTCAGAGCTTCCCTCGCCGGCACGGTCGCGGACATGGGACCTTTCCAGCTCATCTCTGACGGCAGCACGCGCGCCACGCTCCGGCCGGGACAGATACCAGCGGCTGGCGTGGCACCCAGCAGCCACCGGCAGTGATGCTCATCCCCGGTCGGCAGATCGTCGACGGGGGCATGCTGATGTACGGGGCCTGACCCACGATTCGGCTATTCCCTGACGACGTAGGTGAACAGACGCACCCGGCCGTCCGCGTCTCGTTCCGGGTACACCCCCTGGATCTCGTTCTCAAATCCGGGGAAATGGGCGTAGCTCTCCTCGAACAGCTTGAGGTAGGCGATCATGGGAGCGGCGCGCTCGTCCCAGCGTTCGCCGGGCACCACGACGGCGATGCCTGGCGGATAAACCAGCGCCATGGTCGCCGCGATCCGGCCGCTGACCTCCTCGATGGGCACGTAGTCGATCTGGTTGGCGGTGAACAGCCGGGTGGCATCCTGCGGTGACAGCACGACCTCCGGGAAGTGCTCGGCGCGGAACTGGAGGCGCTGAAGCTGCGATGTGTTTGCCTTCCGGTAGAAATCGTGCATGCGCAGGCACAGGTCGCGCAGCCGCTGGTCGCCGTAGACCTGCGGCCGGGCCGCCACGAACTCAGGCAGCGCCTCGCCGAGCGGGGCGTTGCGGTCGAAGCAGCGCTTGAAGTCCACGAGCGTGGAGATGAGCGTGCCGGCCTTGCTCACCTCGATGCCCGGCGTGACCAGGAACAAGATGGTGTTGAGGTCGTTCTTCTCCGGGATGATGCCGCGTTCGCGCAGGAACTCGGCGACCACCGGGGCTGGGACGCCCCAGTCGAGGTACTGCCCGGTTTCGCGGCTGAACCCGGGCGTGACCAGGGTGAGCTTGTTGGGGTCGGTCATCGCGTAGCCATCGGTGACTCGCTCGAACCCGTGCCAGCGCGCGCCGGGCCGCAGCTGCCAGCACTGCTGCTCGGCCAGCAGCACCTTCGTGGGCACGTCTTCCCAGGGCACGTCGTGCAGGTCGGCGGTGTGCGGCGAGCCGGTGACCGTGACCACGTCGGGGACGAACGGGTCGAAGAACCAGGGGGACGATGAGCCGCCGCGGCCGCCGTGCGCCTCGTAGTCATGCAGGACCTTGCGGATGGCTTTCCGGGTGTCCACCGCCAGGCGGGTGGCGTCGTTCCACAGGTGGAAGCCGTTGCGCCCCTTCATCATCTGGGCGCCGACGTCCAGCGAGGAGAACAGCGGGTAGAACGGCGAGGTGGAGGCGTGCAGCAGGTAAGCCTCGTTGAAGCGCCGCTCGGTCACGTGCCGTGGCTGGCCGGCGATGTGCCGGCTCTTCACGTGGATCTGCGAGGCCTGCGAGAATCCGGCCAGCTGCTTGTGCGTGGACTGGGTGGCGATGATGCCGGGGTCGTCCGGCCCGAGGCTGTCCAGGCCCATCGCGTAGTGGCCGGCGAACAGGGGATGGAACTTCATGAAGCCGGCCCACGCCTCGTCGAACAGGATGTAGTCGCAGAGGTGCCCGATGCGGTCCAGGATCATCTGGGCGTTGTAGATGGTGCCGTCGTAGCTGCACTGCTCGATGATGGCCAGCCGGAACGGCCGTGCGGCCTGCCACCGGTCCTTATCGGTCACCAGCGGGCTGGCGCGGATGGCCGCCCGGATGCGGTCCTCGGTCAGGAACTCGGGATCGATGGGGCCGATCAGGCCCTGCGGGTTGCGGTCGGCCGGCAGGTAGACGGGGATGCCGCCGGCCAGCACCAGGGCGCCGTGGTGGGCGGACTTGTGGTTGTTGCGGTCGAACAGCACCAGGTCCCCTCGGGTCACCAGCGCCGCAGTGGTGACCTTGTTGGAGGTGGAGGTGCCGTTGAGCACGAAGTAGGTGCGGTCGGCGCCGAAGATTTCCGCGGCGGCGGCCTCGGCATCGCGCGAGGGGCCTTCGTGAAGCAGCAGGTCGCCGAGACCGACGACCGAGTTGTCCAGGTCGGTGCGGAAGACCGTCTCGCCCAGGTATTCGTAGAAGATCCGCCCCACCGGGCTGCGGCGGTAGAACATGCCGCCGTTATGGCCGGGGCAGGTCCACATCTCGCTGCTGGACTCGTTGAACTCGATGATGCGCCCGAAGAACGGCGGCTTGAGCTGCTCGATGTACGCCTCGAAGTGCCGGTTGACATACTTGGCCACGAAGTCCGGCGTATCCTCCTCCGGAAAGATCAAGCCGCGCACGACGGGCGCCAGCAGCCCGTGCCGCTCGCGGGCGAGATCCTCGGCCGGCGCCACCAGGAACACCGGGATTTCCAGGCCGATGTCATCGATCGTGTCCAGGACCCGCTTCCCGTCGATGCCGCCGGCCTTCCCGCCGCCCCACTCGAGCAGCAAGCAGGCCACCGAGGCGTCGGCGCGCAGCCGGATGACTGCGTCCCGGGTGGTGCCCAGGAGGTCGGTGTGCAGGTGGTGATCGTCGCGGAGATGCCCTACGATGCGCTGGAATGCGTCGCGGAGGGCCTGCGACCGATCGATGCGCGAGTCCACCACCAGGACCGTGAACAGGTCTCGATAGGCCATGGTCCGCCCTTCTGCGTTCCTGCCGGTCATGCAGGTTTTGCGGGACGCCTGGATGTGCCGATGTCATTGTGCGGCGGCTCGGCGCGGCTGATCCATAGAGCAGGCCGATATCACCAGAGCCGTCGCCGCTTTCGCTAGCGAGCCCGTCCGATGGAGTGGTTTGGGTACTGGCCCGGCGCCGGCATGTTCAGCCCGGGTCGATGTGACGCCGCGCGAGAGGGGCTGCTGCGGGCAGACATGACGATACCGGCCGGCAAGAGCAATGTCATGCACAAGAAGCTGGCCAACCCGCCACGCAAGAAGATCACGGGACGCGCTGATCATCGCCGAACTGTCCACCGCCTACCCCTACCAGGGCGGCATCTACTCCTGGGTGCACCGGGCCTTCGGCAGGCACTGGGCCGCCCGGGCCATGTACTGGTACTGGGTCAACGTGGCCATGTGGATGCCGTCGGCCTACCTGCTGTTCACTGGCGGCTACACCGGCCCGCTGCTGGGATTCTTCGGCGTCGCCGTCATGGCCGGCGAGGTGCTCGTGGGCTGGAGCCTGCACAAGTACAAGGGCGAGCCGACACAACTGCCCGGCAAGCCCGAGGCGCCCTCCGGCCAGGGAGAACAGGCGGCGTGACCCCGCTCCTGCCCCGGGAGGGCGCATCTGCCGTTCCGCGTCGCGGAAGGGGGCTAGCTGCGAGCGGGGCCCCCGCCGTAACGTCGCCAGCAGCGAGGGTGCCCGCGCCGGCGCCCGGCGCTGATCAGACACGCCCGAGGAGACAGCTGTGTTCGACAGCATCATTGACCCTACCGTCGGACCGCCCGCCGGTTCCGTGCCCGGCCAGGTCGTGCTCGCCCCCCGCCCGGACAGCCTCTCCGGTCTCAGGCTGGGGCTTCTCGCCAACATCAAGCGCAATGCCGAGCCGTTCCTGAACGAGGTCGGCCGGCTGCTGGGCGAGCGGTACGGCGTGCAGACCGTCCTTGCCAGGAAGAAGGCGGACATCACCGCGACGGCGCCGCAGCAGATGCTGGACGACCTTTGCGCCGGGTGCGACATCGTGGTGGTCGGGGTCGGCGACTGCGGATCCTGCAGCGCGTCGGCGGTGGCCGACGGGATCCTGCTGGAGCAGGCCGGCGTGCCGGCCGTCGTCATCTGCACCGACGCGTTCAAGGTCAGCGCCGACGCCATGGCGGACCTGCGCGGCGCGCCCGGCTACCGGTATGTCACCACGCCCCACCCGGTCGCCAACCTGACCCCCGACGGCGTGCGCGACCGGGCCGCGGCGGCGATCGGCGACATCGCCGGGCTGCTCACCCGGCAGGCCAGCCTCGCGGCCTGATGACGACACCGGTCACCGACCCGGCCGGGCAGGCCAAGGCCGCCATCGAGTACTGCTACGAGCACGGCTGGACCGACGGGCTCCCGGTCGTGCCCGCCACCCAGGCCGACGTCGACGCCTGCCTGGCCATGACCGCCCGCGGCGGCGCGGAGATCATCGGCTCGCTGGACCACATCGGCCGCAGCATCACCGTCGCCCAGGCGGCCGCCAACGCGGTCATGGCCGGCTGCAAGCCCGAGTACTTCCCCGTGGTCCTGGCCGCCTGGGACGCCGTCAACCTGGAGCGGTCGGTCCGCGGCGCGTGGCAGTCCACCAGCGGCCCGGCCCCGCTCATCGTCGTCAACGGGCCGGTGCGCGGCAGGCTGGGCATCAACTGCGCGGGCGGCGTGTTCGGCCCGGGCTTCCGCGCGAACGCGACGATCGCCCGGGCGATCGGGCTGATCGTGCGCAACGGCTACGGGATCCGCCCGCAGCAGCTCGAGCAGGCCACCCAGGGCCTGCCCGGCCGGTGGTCGCTCTGCCTTGGCGAGAACGAGGAGCTGTCCCCCTGGGAGCCGTTCGCCGCGGTCGGTGGCGTCCCCGCGGGAACCGACGCGGTCTCCGCCATGCTGATCAGGACCTGTGAGTACGTGGACAACAGGGCGACCAGCAGCGCCGAAGCCGTCCTCGCCGACTTCGCCGACACGCTGGCCAGGCTCGGGGCGTACGTGGGCGGCGCGCATTCCAGCGGGGGGCTCGTCCTCGGCCCCGAGCACGCGCAGCTGCTCGCCGGAGCCGGGTACAGCCGCGCCGGCGTGCAGCAGTGGCTGTTCACCCACGCGGTGCGCGACCGCGCCGACCTGGCCGCCGCGGGGAAGGGCGAGCACGCGGCCGCGGACGGCGGGGCGGGCGGAGGCCCGTTCCCCATGCTGCCGTCGGCCGCCGCCATCCCGATCCTGGTCGCCGGCGCGGCCAACGCCGCGATGTCCATGGTCTTCCGCCCGTTCGGCTGGGCGCCCTGGTCCGGCCGGTCGGTGCCGGTCGCCTGGTCCCAGGCATGCCGGGACGCGCAGCGCAGGGACGACGGGGAGGTGCCTCAGTAACCGTGGAGATCTCACTCGAGGGCAAGGTCGCGCTGGTCACCGGCACCGGGCCGAACATCGGCAGCGGGGTCGCGCTGGCCCTGGCGAAGTACGGCGCGAAGGTCGCCTGCAACGACGTGGACGATTCGCCGATCAAGGCGTGCGTCGCCCGCATCGAGCGGGGCGGCGGCGAGGCGATGGCCGCGCCCGGCGACGTGACCGACGAGGCCGCCGTCCAGGGTTACATCGGCGACGTGCTGGAGCGCTGGGGCCGCATCGACATCCTGGTCAACAACGCGGCGCTGCTCGGCGGCAGGGGCGTGCTGGACGAGTCGGCGGAGTTCTTCGAGCGCGCAGTGCGGGTCTCCGCGCTCGGCTATTTCCTCAACACCAAGTACGTGGCCCGCTCCATGGCCGAGCGCGGCATCAAGGGCTCGATCGTCTGCATGTCCTCGTCCAACGGCTGGACGTCGTCGGCCGGGATCATCGCGTACGCGTTCAACAAGGGCGGCGTGAACAACTTCGTCAGGGCAGCCGCCATGGACCTCGCGCCGTACGGCATCCGGGTCAACAGCTTCACCCCGACCGCGCCGAATCCGGACAACCCCGAGCTCGTCGCGGAGCGGGCCAGGGCCGGGCTGAGCCCGGGCGGGATCTTGAATCAGCGCGGCGGTGGGCTCGGCGGCCCCACCGGGGACGAGCCGTGGCGCCGGCCGGTCCGCTGGTCCGGGCAGCGGGCGCCGATGATCCCCATGGGCCCGACCGGGACGCCGACCGACATCGGTCACGCCGTGGCCTGGCTGTGCTCCGACTATGCCCGCCTGATCACCGGCATCGACCTGGTGGTCGACGGCGGCGCGCGGGCCAAGAACTTCGCCTACGCGCCGGCGGCGCCGGAGGACCTGGCCGGGCCGCTGCCACTGATCGTCCTGGACGAGACGCCGCCCGCTTACACCGGGTAGGGCTCGCGGGTGACGGTGTACTGGCGGCCGCTGGGGGTGGTCCAGATCAGGACGCCGGGTTCGGGTTGGTCCAGGTGCCAGCCTTCGGCTTGCTTGCATTGGTGATGGTGGCGGCAGAGCGAGTGCATGTTACATTCGCAGGTCCGGCCGCCTTGGTGGTAAGGGATGGTGTGGTCGTCGTCGCATCTTCGGGCCGGGCGGCGGCAGCCGGGGAACCCGCACCGGGGGCTGCGGATCTTTACCTTGTGCCGGAGCCTGGCTGATGGCCGGTAGCCCGGGGATTCATCGTGGTGGCCGCAGGCGCCGGTCTCGATCGAGGTGATCTTGACGGTGGCGAGCCAGGCGCGCTGGTCGCTGCCGGGCGGTCCGGGTCCGGCCCGGGCGCAGCCGTGGGCGACGGCGCGGCCGGCGGGGTCGGTCACGGTGATGCACCAGCGG
>JASHPR010000262.1 GCA_030038015.1 Streptosporangiaceae bacterium | reverse complement strand
TGGCACCCGCCTGCCTGCGGGAGGCCCCGGGGCGGCCTCCCGGCCCGCTCGCGCTGACCGGGTTGCGGCCGGTGACCTCCGGCCCTAGAGTGTCCATAACATGAACATCTTATCTCATTATCTGAGACAGCGCACCGGGACAACTGCACCCAAGGCAGAGGAAACCATGGCTGGACGCCTCTTCGACAAGATCTGGGACCGGCATCTCGTCGCCACGCCGGAGGGCGAGCCGCCGCTGCTCTACATTGACATGCACCTGGTGCACGAGGTCACCTCGCCGCAGGCGTTCGAGGGCATCGAGCTGGCAGGCCGCAAGGTGCGCCGGCCGGACCTGACGGTCGCGACCATGGACCACGACGTGCCCACCATCGGCCTGGACAAGCCCATCGCCGACGAGCTGGCCGCCAAGCAGATCGAGCGGCTGAAGCGCAACTGCGAGGCCCACGGCGTGACGCTGTACCCGCTCGGCAGCCCCGAGCAGGGAATCGTGCACGTCATCGGCCCGCAGCTGGGGCTCACCCAGCCGGGGATGACCATCGTCTGCGGTGACAGCCACACGTCGACCCACGGCGCGTTCGGCACCCTCGCCTTCGGCATCGGCACCAGCGAGGTCGAGCACGTGCTGGCCACCCAGACGCTGCGGCAGGTCAAGCCGCAGGCGATGGCGGTCACCGTGGACGGCGAGCTCGGGCCGGGACTGACCGCCAAGGACCTGGTCCTCGGCATCATCCGGGTGCTCGGCACCGGCGGCGGCGTCGGCTCGGTCATCGAGTACCGCGGCGCGGCCGTGCGGGCCCTGTCCATGCAGGGGCGGATGACGGTCTGCAACATGTCGATCGAGGGCGGCGCCAGGGCCGGGATGATCGCCCCGGACGACACCACGTTCGCCTTCCTCGAGGGCCGCGCGTACAGCCCGAAGGGCAAGCTCTGGGAGCAGGCGCTCGACGACTGGCGCAGCCTGGCCACGGACGAGGGCGCTGAGTTTGACCGCGAGGTCCGCGTCGACGCCTCGGCGCTGCGCCCGGCCGTGACCTGGGGCACGAACCCGGCGCAGTCGGTGACCATCGACGACGTGGTGCCCGACCCCGGCTCGATGGGCACGCCCGAGCTGCGGCAGGCCGCCGAGCGGGCCCTGGCCTACATGGGCCTGGAGCCGGGCACGCCGATCCGCGATATCCCCGTGGACACGGTGTTCATCGGCTCCTGCACCAACGGCAGGCTCGAGGACCTGCGGGCGGCCGCCGAGGTGGCCCGCGGCCGCAGGGTCAGCCCCGGCGTCCGGGCGCTGATCGTGCCCGGCTCGGCACGGGTGAAGGCCGAGGCCGAGGCCGAGGGGCTGGACAAGCTGTTCACCGACGCCGGGTTCGAATGGCGGTCGTCCGGATGCTCGATGTGCCTGGGCATGAACGGTGACATCCTGGCCCCTGGCCAGCGCTCGGCGTCCACCAGCAACCGCAACTTCGAGGGGCGCCAGGGCCCCGGCGGGCGCACCCACCTGGTGTCGCCCGCCGTGGCGGCGGCAACGGCCGTCGCCGGACACTTCACGCTTCCGGGAGACCTGTGATGGCAGGAGTCAAGCGCATAGCCGGCCGCGCGGTCGCACTCGACCGCCGCGACGTGGACACCGACCAGATCATCCCGGCGTCCTGGCTCAAGCGGGTCGAGCGCACCGGGTTCGCGGCCGGGCTGTTCGGCGCCTGGCGCCAGGACCCGGACTTCGTGCTCAACCGCCCGGGCGCCGCCGAAGCCAAGGTGCTCGTCGCCGGGTCCAACTTCGGCTGCGGCTCGTCCCGCGAGCACGCGGTCTGGGCACTGCAGGACTTCGGCTTCCAGGCGGTCGTCGCGCCGAGCTTCGGAGACATCTTCCGCAACAACAGCGTGGCGGCCGGCCTGGTGCCGGCCAAGGCGGGCGAGGAGGCGGTCGCCCGGCTGTTCGCCGCGCTCGCGGCCGACCCGGACGCCGAGGTGGTCGTCGACGTCGCCGCGCGCGAGGTGGCCATCCCCTCGGCGGGCCTGGCCGAGCCGTTCGAGCTCGCCGGCTACGCGCAGTGGCGGCTGCTCGAGGGCCTGGACGACATCGGGCTGACCCTCCGGCACGAGGAGGAGATCACCGCGTTCGAGGCGTCGCGCCCGCCGTGGCTGCCCAGCCTGGCCGGCCAGTGAGCACGGCCGGCAGCAGGCACGCCCGGCGGGCAGCGGCCGGGGTGCCGTCAGTTCGGCGGAAACGGCACCCCCGGTCACGCGCGGCAACGATAGTGTTATCCTGTTCCACAAGAATTTCCGGACGGAGAAAGCGGTCATGCACACCGGCCTATCCCTGGTACTTATCACCTAGCGCGAGCCCGCACGCAGGGGCTCGCGCTCACCTCCTACGCCACGACGGCGAGGAGGTTTTTTGTTGGACCCGGCCCTGAAGAAGACAAGAAGGAGCATCCCGTGCAACTCACCGGAGCCCAGGCGCTGGTGCGGAGTCTGGAGCAGCAAGGCGTCGAGGTGGTCTTCGGACTTCCCGGCGGCGCGATACTTCCGGCCTATGACCCGCTGCGGTCGTCGTCGCTCCGGCACGTGCTGGTCCGGCACGAGCAGGGAGCGGGCCATGCCGCCGAGGGCTACGCCTGGGCGACCGGCCGCACCGGCGTCTGCATGGCCACCAGCGGCCCCGGTGCCACGAACCTGGTCACCGCGCTGGCCGACGCCTACATGGACTCGGTGCCGGTCGTCGCGATCACCGGCCAGGTGCCCAGCGCACTGATCGGCAGCGACGCGTTCCAGGAGGCGGACATCACCGGGATCACGCTGCCGGTGACCAAGCACAACGAGCTGGTCACCAGCGCCGAGCGGATCCCCGCGGCGATCGCCGAGGCCTTCCACATCGCCTCGACCGGCCGGCCGGGCCCGGTCCTGGTCGACGTGCCCAAGGACATCTTGCAGGCCACGATGACGTGGGGGCCGGGGGCCTGGCCGCCCGCCATGAACCTGCCCGGGTACCGGCTGCCCGCCGCCCCGGACGCAGCCGCCGTGCGCGAGGCCGCCGCGCTGCTGCGCCAGGCCAGGCGCCCGGTGCTGTACGTCGGCGGCGGCGTGATCAAGGCCGGCGCGCACGCCGAGCTGCTCGCGCTGGCGGAACTGGCCCAGGCCCCCGTGACCACCACGCTGATGGCGCGCGGCGCGTTCCCCGACCCGCACCCGCTGGCGCTCGGCATGCCCGGCATGCACGGCTGCTACACGGCGGTCGCCGCGCTGCAGGAGGCCGACCTGGTGGTCGCGCTCGGCGCCCGGTTCGACGACCGGGTGACCGGGCGGCTGGCCGATTTCGCGCCGCGGGCCAAGGTGGTGCACGCGGACATCGACCCGGCCGAGATCGGCAAGAACCGGGTGCCGGACGTGCCGATCGCCGGCGACGTCCGGGCCACCCTGGCCGGGCTCACCGGGAGCCTGTCCGCGCTGATCGCCGAGGACGGCCCGCCGGACACCGGCTACTGGCTCCGGTGCATCGGCGACTGGAAGCGGCGCTTCCCGCTGCGGTACACCCAGGAGGCCGACGGCCCGCTGAAGCCGCAGCACGTGGTGGAGCGGCTGTCCGCGCTCACCGGCGGCGAGGCGGTCGTGGTGGCCGGCGTCGGGCAGCACCAGATGCACGCGGCGCAGCACTACTCGTTCACCAGGCCGCGGTCCTGGATCAACTCCGGCGGCCTGGGCACGATGGGCTTCGCCGTGCCGGCCGCGATGGGCGCCCAGGTGGGCAGGCCCGGCGAGCTGGTGGTCGTGATCGACGGCGACGGCTGCTTCCAGATGACCGCGCAGGAGCTGGCCACGTGCGCGATCGAGAACCTGCCGATCAAGGTGCTGATCTTCAACAACGGCTTCCTCGGCATGGTCCGGCAGTGGCAGGAGCTGTTCTACGAGGAGCGGTACTCCGAGGTCGAGCTGGGCACCGCGATCCCCGACTACGTGAAGCTGGCCG
>JASHPR010000261.1 GCA_030038015.1 Streptosporangiaceae bacterium | reverse complement strand
GCCTAACGGGCGGCCGAGCTTGCCGCCGCAGATCCTGGGATCGACGGTGGTGCTGCAGGCCTTGCATGGGCTGTCGGACTTCGAGACGGTGCAGGAGTTGCGGTGCGACTTGCGGTGGAAGGCTGCCTGCGGGCTGGGGCTGCTGGACACTGCCTTCGACCCGTCGCTGCTGACCTATTTCCGGAGGCGGCTGGCGCGCTCTGCTGACCCGGGCCGGCTGTTTTCGAAGGTCCGGCAGGTCGTGGCGGCCACGGGCGTGCTGACGGGCAAGCACCGCAGGGCGCTGGATTCCACGGTGCTCGATGATGCGGTGGCCACCCAGGACACCGTCACCCAGCTGATCGCCGCGGTGCGCCGGGTGATCCGCGAGGTGCCCGGCGCGGCCGAGGTGGCCGCCGCGCAGTGCACCGGGCATGACTATGGTGACCCGGGCAAGCCGAAAATCGCCTGGGATGACCAGGAGGCCCGGGCGGTGCTGGTGGATGCCCTGGTCACCGACGCGCTCAACCTGCTAAGGCATCTTCCTGAGCCAGCACCAGGCGGCCGGGCCGCCGACGCGGTCGGGCTGCTGGCCCTGGTCGCCGGGCAGGACGTGGAGCCGGCTGAGGACTCCGACGGATCGGACGGACGGTGGCGGATCGCCAAGCGCACGGCGCCGGACCGGGTGGTGTCTGTCGTCGATCCCGACGCGCGGCACATCCACAAGAACCGCACCCGCCACCAGGAAGGGTTCAAGGGGCATGTGTCCTTCGAGCCGGAGACAGGGCTGTTAACCGCCGTTGCGCTCACCCGCGGCAGCGGCGCCGGCAATCACGAGGCTGCCGTCGCCGGCAGCCTGCTGGACGGCGAGGAAGGGAGGTTAACCATCCTCGGCGACACCGCCTATGGCACCGGCGACCTGCGCGAGCGCCTTCAGGCCAGCGGCCACGCGGCGGTGATCAAACCGCCACCGCTGCGGCCAGCCATCCCCGGGGGCTTCACCATCGATGACTTCACCATCGACGAGCGGGCCGGCACGGTCACCTGCCCCGCCGGGCACACCGTTACCCTGGGCCGGCCCCAGGCCGATGGCAACCGCGAGGCCCAGTTCAAGGCGCGGTGCCGTGGCTGCCCGCTGCGCCAGCGCTGCACCACCTCCAAAACCGGGCGAGCCCTCAGCGTCCACCCCCAGCACACTCTGCTGGCCGCTGCCCGCCGCGCCGCGGCGGACCCGGCCTGGCAGGACGAATACCGCCGATGGCGGCCCCCGGTCGAGCGGGCAATCGCCTGGCTCGTCGCTCACGGCAACCGCCGCGTCCCCTACCGGGGCGTCGCTAAGAACGACAACTGGCTCCATCACCGGGCCGCCGCCCTCAACCTGCGCCGGCTGATCAACCTCGGGCTCACCCACACCAGCGACGGCAACTGGGTGCTCGTATAGCATTCAGCCGGCCACCGCCCGGCCAGGCCACCGGCCTACCCGGGGACCGGGCCACCCCCAACCAAGATTTTCAGTGGACTTCTAGGCGGGCGGCACAGCAGCCCGGGTGCGCGCCTACATCGAAGAGTTCCTGGCCCGGCACCGAGAACCGATAAGAAGTTCGGTGCTCGAGGTTGGCGACTCCCGGTATACGTCGAGTTTCGGGACAGGACGCGCGACGACCGGGACCGTGGTCGACGTCGACGGGTCGAACTCGCAGGCGACACTCATTGCCGACCTCAACGAGGCTGGTCCAGGCTCACGACTATCGAACCAACTAACGGCCGGGACGGCGAGGGCGTGAGGCAAACCACGTCAGGGGCCACGCTCAGAAACCCGGCCACGGGCGCGTCCAATTCCCTGGGACGATACGAGCATGCGGATACGGCGAAGGACCTACGCCGCGTACAGCATCGCCAGCGCGGTCGTGTGGCTCATCATTTTGGGGATCTCTGCTCGGATCGCCGACGAGAACAAGCGGCGCACGATCCGTTTGACGTGTGCCGGATGGTGGCTCGGTTGGCTCTCGGCGACGATAGCGCGTCATGTGTACCCGCCCCCGCCCCGCTGGCGAGCGCGCCCGTGAGCCTGGCCATCCACCCCGCGCCGATTATCCGATCTGCGCCAGGCTCGGCTCGGATCAGACGATCACGAAGACCGCTCGTAACGGCTCGGCGGGCTGGCTGCTGTCGAGGAGTCGGCAACTCTCTGCGATCAGCGCTCCTGCTGATGGGCTGATGTATAGCCGGACGGCGTTGCCGGGCAGCGGAGGTAACCATTAGGCCCAGCATGGGCACGCGGGTAAAATCAAATTTATGCAGGTCCTTGTGCAGCACGTCGTCGCGGCCGCGCGAGCTATCAGCTCGCCGGTTGCCGCTGCCTGACCTTCGTCTTCGTCCCCGGCGACCGGAAACCAGTCGCCGGGCACAGTTCCCAGATTCCGCCGCCGCAGCTCGTCAGGCGCGCGGATCGTGAACGGCGCGACCATTGACCGGCCGTAACCGCATGGCGTGCCCGCGGCGGGTTTCCGGGCGCTCTGACCCGGAAAGGCACCGCCATGAATTCCCAGCAGGACGCCAGGCGCCCCTTGCCCGGCATGAGCTCACCGCAGATCGTCCAGACGTTCTGCGAGTTTTTCCGCGAACGCGGCCATCACCGGATTCCGGGCAGCTCGCTGGTACCCCGGTCGGGCGACCCGGTCCTGTTCACCACGTCGGGGATGCACCCGCTGACCCCCTACCTGGAAGGCCGGCCCCACCCAGACGGGCGGCGGCTCACCGATGTGCAGCGCTGCCTGCGCACCACCGACCTGGGCGAGGTCGGCGACCGCACCCACCTGACCGTATTCGAGATGCTCGGCTCCTGGTCGCTCGGAGACTACCCCGGCTCGCAGAGCCTGCGCTGGGGCCACGAGCTGATCACCACCGGGTTCGGCATCGACCCCGGCCTGCTGCACGCCACCGTGTTCGGCGGCAGCGACCAGGTGGGCCCGGACACCGGCCTCGCCGAGGTCTGGGGCGAGCTGGGTGTCCCCGTCGAGCTGACCGGTGAGGACAACTGGTGGTCCAGCGGCCCGGCCGGGCTGTGCGGCGCAGACTCCGAGCTATTCGTGTGGACCGGCAGCGCCCCGCCTGAGGGCACACCGGGCACTGGCGAGCGCTGGGTCGAGCTGTGGAACCACGTGATGCTGCGCTACCGGCGGCTGGCGGACGGCACCCTGATGCCGCTGCCCCGGCCCAACGTGGACACCGGCATGGGCCTGGAACGGCTGGCCACCGTGCTCCAGGGCCAGGTCTCGGTCTTCGGCTGCGACCTGCTCCAGCCCTGGACCAGGACCCTGGGCCGGCTATGGCCGGCCCAGGAAACCTCGCTGCGGCTGGTCACCGACCACCTGCGCTCCACCGTGGTGGTCATCGGGGACGGCGTGACCCCCTCCAGCACCGGGCGCGGCTATGTGCTGCGCCGGCTGATCCGCCGGGCGCTGACCTCGCTGTGGCGTGACGACCCGGCCCGCAGCCTGTCCGACCTGCCCCCGGACCTGACCGGCCAGACGCTGAGCCACTTCGGCCAGCTCACCAGTCCCGTGCAGGTCATGGGGGTGCTGCTGGACGAGGAACGCCGGTTCCGCGACCTGCTCAGCCGCGGCCGCCGTGTGCTGTCCCGGCGGCACAACAACGAACCGCTCACCGAGGAGGAGTTGCGTTACCTGCACCAGACACACGGGCTGCCCCGGGAGTTCGTGCCTGCCATGCTGTCCGGCTAGAGGCGGTTCGTTCCCGGGTGCCACCGTACCGCTGCGGTGTCATGCCTGCGGGCCGGTGGCACGTCACCTCAGGCGCTGCCGCCGGTCCTGCCCGGCCTCCGCGGCGATAGCCCGGGCAAGGCGATAGCCCGGGCAATGTGCGCGACGTGTCCCGCCGCGTCGCCGATCTTGCCGACGACGAGCCGGCCGGACAGCTCCGGAGGCCACGGCCCGAAACCGGCGCCGCAGCACCTGCCCCCAAGGTGGGTACGCCGTGCCCGGGCATTTCTGGCTCGCGGGTCCCCAACACGGCGGGTTCGTCGACGTCGCTGCAGCGCACCTGCACGAACCGCCGCGCCGCGCCGGTTTGGGCCGCCAGCGCCACCCTCCCGGCCCGCGCTGCGGCAACACCGTTCGCGGCATCGTCACCACGTCCCGGCCGGCAACGAGCAGATCGGCAGCGACCCGCCCGGCATCGGCGTACCCCGCCGGGGTCAGGGTAGCCGGCCGGGCCTGGCCAGGCCCGGCCGGCGCTGCCGGTCAGGCCACTGGTCCGGTAACCGTCACCAGCGTCCCGTAGGTGATCAGATTCCAGACGTCTTCCGCTGTGCTGCCGTAAGTCGGGAGTTCGACGCAGCCAAGCGACTGGTACCACCCGTAGCTCCCGCGGGGGAACGCGTGCACCGCGTCGCCGCCGTTGAAATAGGACACCCAGTAGACGGTGTCGTCATAATACGAGCCGTCCGGGTTGTAGCCCGCCATCTGGGTGACCGTGTAGCGCAGGTAGACGGGGAAGGTGCCGTCCGCCGTGGAGCTGGCGGCGATGCCCGTGTTCACCAGCGAGCGGATTGCGACGTGGCCGTTGTGGTACAGGACCAGGTGCTCGGTGCCTCTCTGCGTGACCCACACGTAGGTATAACCGTGCTGGTTCCGCTCGCCCTTGGCGATCGCAGTGAGCAGGTGTGACCATACCTTCCGGCCGGCGTCCCCGTCCATCGTGAGGTTGTGGTCGTACTCGAACGTACGGACCGCGCCGTCGATGATCTCGTTGTCGCTCCCGACTGACCACTGGCTGGTCAGCGCGGCCGGGTACCCGGAGTCGAAGTTGAAGGTGCCGGCCGGCGGGTCGTACGCGGCGGCGAGCTGCGCACTGGCGTCGGTGGCGGGGATGTCACCGGAGGAGTTCGTCGGCGTCCAGGCCACCGGGATGTACCCGAGCTGCGAGAGGAGCTGCTCCAGCCGGAGGACGGAGTAGTGACCGGTAGTGAAGCTGAAGCTCGTGGCGGCCGTCGTCGCCGTCGCGGCCGTCGGGGGGATGGTCACGGTCACATGGGTGTCTTCGGTGAAGCCCACCTGCG
>JASHPR010000260.1 GCA_030038015.1 Streptosporangiaceae bacterium | reverse complement strand
CGGCGGATCGCGCTCGCGCTGCCCGCGCGCGACGCCGCGGAGGCCGAGGCCGTGGCGCTCGGCGCCCTGCTGGGCAGCTACGTGTTCGGCAGGTACACGGGGAAGCAGGCGGACACCGAGCTGATCCTGCTGGCCGGCGGCGACGCCGACGTCGTGGCGGCGGTGAACCGCGCGCAGGTGCTGGCCCGTGCCATGTGGCTGGTGCGCGACCTGGTCAACACCAGCCCGTCCGACCTCTACCCCGCCACGTTCGCCGCCGAGGCTGAGCGTGTCGCCGGGGCGGCCGGGCTTGACATCGAGGTGCTGGACGAGAAGGCGCTCGCGGAGGGCGGCTACGGCGGCCTCATCGGCGTCGGGCAGGGCTCGGCCCACCAGCCGCGGCTGGTGCGGCTGGCGTACGCGCCCCCCGGCGCAACCAGGACCGTGGTGCTGGCCGGCAAGGGCATCACATTCGACTCGGGCGGGCTGTCGCTGAAGCCCGCGAAGTCGATGGAGACCATGAAGTCGGACATGAGCGGCGCCGCCGCCGTCCTCGCCGCCGTGGCAGCGGTCGCCGAGCTCGGCGCGGCGGTGAACGTCGTCGGGTACCTGCCGCTGGCCGAGAACATGCCGGGCGGCACGGCGCAGCGGCCGTCCGACGTGATCACCATTTACGGCGGCCGCACCGTCGAGGTGCTGAACACCGACGCCGAGGGACGGCTGGTGCTGGCCGACGTGCTGGCCAGGTCCGGGGCCGACGCCCCGGACCTGCTGGTCGACGTCGCCACGCTGACCGGCGCGCAGCTCATCGCGCTCGGCCCGAGGATCATGGGCGTGATGGCGAACGACGACGCGGTGCGCGACGGCGTCGTGGACGCCGCCCGGCGGGCGGGCGAGGGGGCCTGGCCGATGCCGCTGCCCGAGGAGCTGCGCAAGGGGCTCGACTCCGCCGTGGCCGACATCGCGAACGTGACGCAGGAACGGAATGGCGGGATGCTGGTCGGGGGTTTGTTCCTGCGGGAATTCGTTCCCGCAGGAGTACGTTGGGCGCACCTGGACATCGCCGGGCCCGCGTTCCATGAAGGAGAGCCCTACGGGTACACACCCAAGGGCGGGACGGGCGCGGCCGTTCGCTGCCTCGTCCAGGTCGCGCTGGACGTCGCTGACGGGCGTCTGTAGGCAGGCAGACTCGGAAAGGAAGCTCATCGTGGCGGACCGCGACGGCTACGACATCGTCATCCTCGGCGGCGGGAGCGGCGGGTATGCCTGCGCGCTGCGCGCCGCCGAGCTCGGGAAGCGCGTGGCGCTGGTCGAGAAGGGCAAGGTGGGCGGGACCTGCCTGCACCGGGGGTGCATCCCGACCAAGGCGCTGCTGCACGCCGCCGAGCTCGCCGATGACGCGAGGGGCAGCGCCGCGTTCGGGGTGCGGGCCACGCTGGACGGCATCGACATGGCCGGCGTCAACGCCTACAAGGACAAGGTGGTCACCCGGCTCTGGCGGGGCCTGGTCGGGCTGATCGGCAGCAGGCACATCGACATCATCGACGGCGAGGGACGCCTCGTGTCCCCCACCCGGGTGCAGGTCGGCGACACGCTGATCGAGGGCGCGCACGTCGTGCTGGCCAGCGGCTCGGAGGCGCGCACACTGCCCGGCCTGGACATCGACGGCGAGCGGGTGATCACAAGCGACCACGCGCTGGAGCTTGACCGGGTGCCCGCGTCCGTGGTGATCCTCGGCGGCGGCGTGATCGGCGTCGAGTTCGCCAGCGTGTGGCGGTCGTTCGGCGCCGAGGTGACGATCGCCGAGATGCTGCCGCACCTGCTGCCGCTGGAGGACGAATCGAGTTCCAAGCTGCTCGAGCGCGCTTTCCGGCGGCGCGGCATCGGCTACAAGCTCGGCGCCAGGTTCGAGAGCGTGAAGCGCACGGACTCCGGCGTCACCGTCACGCTGGAAGGCGGCACCACGCTCGATGCGGAACTGCTGCTCGTCGCCGTCGGCCGCGGCCCGGTCTCGGCCGGGCTCGGGTACGAGGACGCCGGTGTGGCGATCGAGCGCGGCTACGTCATCGTCGACGAGTACTGCCGGACCAGCGTCCCGACGATCTCGGCGGTCGGCGACCTCACGCCGGGCCCGCAGCTCGCGCACGTCGGATTCGCCGAGGGGATCCTGGTCGCCGAGCGGCTCGGCGGCCTGCACGTGACGCCCATCGACTACGACGGCGTGCCCCGGGTGACCTACAGCGACCCCGAGGTCGCGTCGGTCGGCATCACCTCCGCCGCCGCGGCGGAGCGCGGCATCAAGACCAGCGAGGTCACCTACGACCTGGCCGGCAACGGCAAGAGCCAGATCCTGCAGACCTCGGGCGCCGCCAAGGTCATCGCCGTCGAGGGCGGAGGCCCCGTCCTCGGCATCCACCTGGTCGGCGCGCGCGTGGGCGAGCTGATCGCCGAGGGCCAGCTGATCTACAACTGGGAGGCCACCCCTGCCGAGGTCGCTCAGCTCATCCACCCCCACCCGACCCAGTCCGAGATGATCGGTGAGGCGCACCTGGCGCTCGCCGGCAAGCCCCTCCACTTCCACGCATAAGGAGCAACGGAAGCCATGTCGGTCTCGGTATCCATGCCACAGCTCGGTGAGAGCGTCACCGAGGGCACTGTCACGCGCTGGCTGAAGCGGGAAGGCGAGCGGGTCGAGGCCGACGAGCCGCTGCTCGAGGTGTCCACGGACAAGGTCGACACCGAGATTCCCTCGCCCGTGTCCGGCGTGCTGCGCGGCATCACGGTCGCCGAGGACGAGACCGTCGCGGTCGGCGCGGAACTCGCGGTCATCGACGAGGAGGGCGCGGAGCCCGGCGCCGCGCCCGAGGCAGCCGCCGCGCCGGCCGCGGCACCGGCGGCCGGGGCCGGGGCAG
>JASHPR010000259.1 GCA_030038015.1 Streptosporangiaceae bacterium | reverse complement strand
CGGCAGCCACGACCACAGGCGCTTCGGGGATCATCAAGCTGAGCGGGAGGCCCGATGAGCCGCGTTGTAATCCTGGGCGCCGGGGACCGCGCCGGTGCCCTCGTGGACGGCGGTGACCGCGCTGACCGGGCACCGCCCTGCGCGCTGGCCACGGCCCGGTTACCGCCGTTGGCCGCGGCCCAGGCGGTGAAGTCCGCCTGGGTGACCACGTTGACCTGCGTCCACATGTACGTGTGGTACAGGCCGCACAGTTCCACGCACCGGGCGGTCATCGTGCCGAGCCTGGTGGGCGTCACGATCGGCGCGGTCACATAGAACCCGGGGTTCGCATCCATCGCCACTCCCAGTTCGTCGATCGCGAAGCCGTGCAGGACGTCATCGGAGGTGATCCGGAACTCGACCGGCCGGTCCAGCGGCAGTTCGAGCACGTGGCTCTGCACGCCGAGCGACGGGTAGTAGTAGGTCCACGTCCACTGCTGGCCGGTGACGTCTACCACCAGCGGGTTGGGCGGCGGGTCGGTCGTCTGCCGGTAGAAGCCGAACATCCCCCAGCCGACCAGGAAGAGCGCCAGCGCGCCGGTGATGCCCAGCCACACGATCTGCTGCCAGGGCCTGGCCTGCAGCGGGGGTCCGTCCTCAAGATCTTCGACACGGCCGGCCGCGGGTGCCTTCTCCCGGAAGACCACGAGGCTGTAGAAGACGAACACCCAGACGAATAGCGATACCGGAACGGCCAGCACGGTGAATACCAGCTCGGTCAGGTTCGCGAAGCCAGCGACCGAGCTCGCCGACTTCGGGGTGACAAGCGGGACGATCACCACTGCCAGCGCGATGACAACCACCGACAGCACCGCCCAGATGATGAGCACGCGCCGTATGTGCCAGCCGGTGCCCTGGCCGGGGCCGTCTCTGCTGGTGCCGTCCCTGCCCGGGTCGTGAGTGCCGGGGCCGGATGCTTCCGGGGTGCCGGGCGTCACCGCGCTGTCTCCATGATTGCTAAGCCGTTCATGGTCCCCTCCACGGTCAGGTGACGGTCAGCGTCCCGGACATGTACCCGGTGGTCGCCATCGGCCCGCCGAAGCCCGCCTGTGCGCCCGCCAGCCCGGTGCCGCACGGCACATAGCAGTGCCACAGGTACTGTCCGGGCGCCCCGGTCTTGAAGCGGAACACGGTCACGATCGGCTTCGGGTACATCTGGCCAGCGATCCTGACGGTATCCGGGGCACTGGCCGACACGCCCGTCAGGGGGACGTTGACGAACAGCTGGAACTCGCCGGGGTTGGGCGGCGTCTGGATCGTGAACGTGTGACCCGGCGCATCGGCATTGATCTCCCGGACCGGCCGGCCGTTCACGTACATGACGTTGCCGACGGTCCCCCACACTTCCGCGAAGAACGGGTTGTGCAGCGGTGTGGCCGTGTCGTACTGCTTGATCGTCATGGTCACCGTGCTGTACGCGGGGACCTTGATGCTGGTGCTGGGGCAGTAGGTCACCCAGCCCGGGTTGGCGCCACCCCCGGGTGCACCCGAGCCGTTGCCGTGGCACGGATAGCTGTTGGGAAAGACCGACAACGTGATGCTGGGACCCTGGGTCGCGGCCGCCGCGGGAGGCTCGGTGCCCAGGCCGCCGACTGCCCGCACCCCTAATACCAGCAAGACGAACAGCCCGCCGAGCACAACCAGCGTTGCGATCACGCCGACGAGGTGAAAACTCCTGCCTTCTCGCATCCGCTCCATCCCCCCAAGCTTCACCGAAAGGCCGGCGACGCTCAGTAACCCCTGGCCGCGCCCGGGGACCATTCAGGCAGGTCTCGCTGCCTGATCCTTGGATACTTTGCACACCTCACGCCCGCGCGTCAAGGCGCAGATCGATATTCCCGGTGCCCCGCAGGCGGCCTCCTCTCCTCGCACCCGGTCGGGAAGGCAAGCGCGTGGCCACTTCCCTGTCCTTGCAGCCGGCTAAGGACGCCGGCCACCGTGACATGTACGCGCGACGGGTGGGTGGCGTCACTGCGCTGCGCTGGCCGGCGGAGGAGCCGGGGCGCGGTCCAGGTCGTTCTGCTCCGGCTGGCCTTGCTGGCTGGCGTGGCCTTCCGCGCTGACCTGGCCCAGGCGCAGCTGTCCCAGGACCTGGTCGATCTGCCTGGTAAGGTCGCCCGGCAGGTAGGGGCGTGCGTGCTCGTGTGCCACGGCGGCCATGTCGATCAGCAGCCGGGCGTCGCGCCGGCCCAGCTTGACCTGGGCGGCGTGAAGCAAGCTGAACAGGACATCCGTGATTACCTGGTCGACCGGCAGTGCGCGCATCCGCCGCACGTATTCGCCGGGGTCCTCCCCAGGGCGCTTGGCTTCGTTCTCAGCGCCACCCGGGCCCGCAGCGCTCACGACAGCGAACCTCCAGCATCGTCCGGCGCCTGGGCGGCCGCGCTGATCACACTGCCGCCGCAGGCTGCGCCGCCGATTATAAGAGTCACGAGCCGGCGGGTGCCGGCTGCCGGGTAGCCCGCGGGCGCCGTGCCTGCGAGCCGGCCTGCTGGCAGCCGATCTTGGCAAGAGCGGCACTGGGGCTGTGGCACCGGGCGCGGGTGAGGGTGGCGGCGTCTTGCTGGGCGTGGTCCGGCAGTCTGGTTGAGCCTGCACTGGCGGCGGCCTCGGACGAGGAGCGGGTCCGGCTCCCAGCCGGGCCGCCGGGGGTGGCGGCCCGGCTGCCGGGCCTTCCTGGCCTGGCTGACCGGGCAGGCCCGGTCGCTCCGGACCCGTCGTTCGCTGCTGGCCCCGCCCTCGGCCGGCATCATCGACGTCACCGACATAGTCGGTGGGCCACCCAGCCCGCCCCGCATGAACTCCCAAGCGCGGAGGAATCATTCGCTGTCCCGCTTGGAGGGCGCCGAAAGCGAATGGCGTGATCTGCGGGAGGATGCCGACCTGCTCGCTGAGGCCCCGGCACGCTGAACCGCATTCGGGTATATCTGTGACGAGCTAGATCTGCCGGGCCGGTGCCAGATGAGTATGGTCGTCAGCGGAGCGCCGCGGCATCATTTGGGAACATGAGCCAGCCGGATTCTGATGACTGGCGGAGCGCCGCAAGCCAACCGATGAGGAGTGGGCGGCAGCAAAGTCACGCTGCACGTGCGGGGTTATCGTGACGGGTGCCGTGCTGAGCCATTACCCGTTCGGTTTTTCGTCGATCTGGGAGATCCGGTCATCGGGCTCGTCGAGCTCCCCGCGTCTGTGATCTGGCTGCGAGCTGACGGGCCTCGATCCTGCCGCCGGGAAAGGCTACGCACCCATCCGCGCACGCCGCTGCCCGGCGTGAATCACTGAGGTCAGGAATACCGCAGCGGCATGCTCGCCGACAGGGGTTGAGTATGGAGATCTCCGCTGGCATCATTAGCCTTGATGTAGTCGGTGAACCTGATGGGATTTCACGTGCCTTCGCCAAATGCACAGCACGTCCAAGATATGGTGACAGCCGCCTTAACGGCAACGGCCGGGGAGACGGATACCGTCAAAGCAGCTGCAGTGGGCGGAGCCGCGACTGCAGCAGCTGGCGCGGTTCCTCCCCCCACCGCGACGACAACGAACATTCTCTGGATAATTTTGATCTCTGTCCTGAGCCTCGTCGTCCTCGGAAGTGCTATATCCATGATCGTCTACGCCCTGGAAAATAAGGCTTCACCGCCCGACATCCTGATCACGATCTTCACTACCACGCTCTCCGGGCTCATCGGGCTCTTTGTGAAGCCGCCGTCGAGCTCATAAGGCGACGGCGCAGGCGGACCCGCGCAGGGTTGGTCTTGCGGACCGTTTTTCATTACCCGGCTGCGCGCCGAGACGTTACGGTGCTGGCTCAGCAGACCGCTAAGTCGCGCGACGGTGGCTGGCGTCACTGCGCTGCACTGGCCGCCGGAGGAGCCGGGGCGGTCTAGGTCGTTCTCCTCCGGCTGGCCTTGCTGGCTGGCGTGGCCTCCAGATCGTCCGGCGCCTGGGGCGGCCGCACTGATCACACTGCCGCCGCAGGCTGCGCCGCCGGTTATAAGAGTCACGAGCCGGCGGATGCCGGCTGCCGGGTAGCTCATGGGCGCCGTGCGGTGAGGGCTGGCCCGAGAAGATCGCAGGTCGCCGCCGGGGCATGTAGATCAGCCCATGTCCTCGTGCTCACGCGGTACGGCGGCGGAGAACTCCGAGATCATCAGCACCTGACGACGCTGGAGCCGGCTTCTGATCCGCGTCTGCTAGCGCCCCGGCTCGACGACCCTGGTCACGACCCAGCGGTGCTTGCCGATCTCGCGGTCACGGATGAACCCGAGCTTCTCGTAGGTCGACAAGGCACCGTTGTAGAGGAAGCCGGCGGGCACCGAGCCGGCGCCCTCCGGGTACCCCTCGACGGTCCCCCGCCCAGGCCCGCGATGAGGTCGAGCGCACCGGCGAGCGCGGCCGTGGCCATGCCCCGTCGCCGGTGCCCGCTGCCGGTGCAGCAGCACGCGATTCGCCAGTCCGGCGAGCTCGTCCGGTTTTTTTCGTACGCAGCGCGGTTCTTGATCCGGGGTACCGAACTGGCACCAGCCCACGCAGTCGCCCCCGTCGAAAACAAAAGCCGCGTGGGCCGTTCGAGTCCGGCTTGACCACAGCAGTGACCCGGGGGTCAGCAAGGCCGTGAGGCCGGGCGGGTTCTCGTCCAAGGCCCGCTGGGCTGCGGCCCTTCCGGCTGGCTCGGTTGCATCGGCCGGACAGGGCCTACGATGGTCAGCACGCGCACGGTGCTGCGGCCTCGCTGGCGTCGTGCGCGCGACCGCCGGAACGGCACCCTGGTACGCCGTCGTTCCTCGTGATCGCGGGAGGCAGCGTCGATGGCTG